>NZ_JAPSJA010000129.1 GCF_031178525.1 Microbacterium sp. | reverse complement strand
GGCGCGGCCTGATCGAGCGCGCGTCGGATGCCTCCGACCGCCGACGCAACGTGCTGAAGCTCACGGCGGCCGGGCGAGCCACGGTGGCCGAACTGCGGCCGCGCGTCGAGGGGCTCGAGTTCGTCATAGCCGGCGACCTGGACGCGCGGGACCGCCGGGAGCTGCGTCGCATGCTGCGCGCCATGCTGGCCGGCGCGCAGCGCGAAGGGCTGCTCTCCGGGGAGTGATGCCGCCGTCCCCGGCTCGGCGGTACCGTGATCCCCATGACGGCTCGAGCGGCGACGGTGCTGCTGGTGATGACGCTCGCCCTGGCGGGCTGCGCCGCGACGGACCCCGATCCCACTGACGCTCCCGCGACCCCGTCGGCCGCGCCCTCCCCTACGGAACCCGCAGCGACCGATGCGCCACCTTCCGCGCCCGCCTCACCGACCGGGCCGCAGGTCATCGCGACGGGGCTCGACGCGCCGTGGTCCATCGCGCGATCGGGTGACCTGGTGCTCGTCAGCGAACGCGACTCGGGGCGCATCCTGCGACTTGCCGCCGACGGCTCGACCCACGAGGTGGGCGTCGTGGAGGGCTTGGTCGCCGACGGTGAGGGCGGCCTGCTCGGCCTCGCCTTCGACGGCGAGGGGCGCCTCTACGCGTACTCCAAGGCCGCGGGCGGCAACCGCATCCAGCGGATCGCGCTCACGGGCGATGCCGCTTCCCCCTCGCTCGGAGCCGCAAAGACGATCCTCGACGGGCTGCCCACGAGCAACATCCACAACGGCGGCCGCATCGGGTTCGGGCCCGACGGCATGCTCTACGCGTCCGTCGGCGACGCGGGGGACCCCCGCAGCGCGCAGGACCGCGCCGCGCTCGGCGGCAAGATCCTGCGCATGACGCCGGACGGCGACCCCGCTCCCGGCAACCCGGATCCGGCGACGCTCGTGTACTCGATAGGTCACCGCAACGTGCAGGGTTTCGCGTGGAGCTCCGACGGCACCATGTTCGCCACGGAGTTCGGCCAGGACACCTGGGACGAGCTGAACCGCATCGAGGCGGGCGCCAACTACGGCTGGCCGGAGGTCGAGGGCGCGGGCGGCGAGGACGGCGGCTTCGTCGACCCCGTGCTGCAGTGGACGACGCCCGAGGCGAGCCCGAGCGGCATGGCGATCGTCGACGACGTGATCCTGATCGCGAACCTGCGCGGTTCGCGCCTGCGCGCGGTGCCGGTGGCCGACCCCGGGAACGCCGTCGAGGTGCATGTCGGCGAGTTCGGCCGCCTCCGCGACGTCGTCGAGGCGCCGGACGGCGGCGCCTGGATCCTCACCAACAACACGGACGGCCGCGGCGACCCGGGACCCGACGACGACCGCATCATCCGGATCGACCTGCCCGCCGTAGGGTGAACCCCCCGGACGCCCTGACGCGCAGCCGCCGAAGCCCATCCCGACACGCCCCTCCCCATCCGCCTTCGACCCAGGAGAAACCGCCCATGTCCTTCCAGGCCTACCTCGACAACATCGAGACGAAGACCGGCGTCACGCCGCGTCGCTTCATCGAGCTCGCCGCCGAGCGCGGCTTCGGCCCGGGCACGAAGGCCGCGCCCATCGTGCAGTGGCTCGCCGACGACTACGGGCTCGGCCGCGGGCACGCCATGGCGCTCGTGCACGTCATCACGAAGGGCGAGCGGATCGACGACAAGCACGTCGGCTCGGGCGGCACGCACCGGGACGACTCGAACCGGCTCTGGCTCGACGGCAAGGACACCAAGCCGACGGCCTGACACCCGTTCGCGCGACCTCAGCCCGCGGCGAGGCGCTTCAGGGCCTGCCGATCGGGTTTGCCTGATGCCAGGCGCGGCACCTCGTCCACGAGCAGGATGCGGGTCGGCCGGGCGGGCTTGCCGACGTGCGTGGCGACCGCCTCGCGCGCCGCGGCCAGGGCCGCATCGGGATCGGGCACATCCGCGCGTCGGGCGACGAGCACGGGCGTCTCGCCCCACCACTCGTCGGGCGCGCCGACCACGACCGCGTCGAGCACCTCGCGCACGACGCGCTCGACGCGGTCGAGCGAGACGTTGATCCCGCCCGTCACGATGACGTTGTCGATCCGGCCTGTCACCTGCACGCGCCCGTCGGTCACGGTGCCCGCGTCGCCCGTGCGGTACCAGCGCGCGCCGTCTGCGTCGCGCACGAACACCCTGTCGGTCGCTGCGGCATCCCCCAGGTACCCGTCCGCGAGAGTGGGGCCGCTGATCCGCAGCTCGCCGTCGATCGCGGCGACGCGCACGCCGCCGAGCGGCACGCCGTCGTAGACGCATCCGCCCGCGGTCTCGCTCGAGCCGTAGGTGCGCACGATCCGCGCGCCGAGCTCGGCTGCGCGCTCTCGCAGCACGGCGGGCAGCGCCTGACCGCCGATCAGGATCGCCTCGAACGACGCCAGGGCTCGCGCCACCCCGGGGTCCTCCCCCGCGGCGTCCACGAGCGTCCGGAGCTGCGCAGGCACGAGCGAGGTGTAGATCGGCACACGCTCACCGCCGCGTGCGGAGTGCATGCCCGAGACGACGTGCGCGAACGCCGGGGCCGAGAAGCGGCCGGCGAGGATCGCCGGCTCGGTCCCCTGGACGAGCGAGCGCACGAGCACCTGCACGCCCGCGACATACGACGCCGGAAGGGCGAGCAGCCACTGACCCGATCCGATCCGCTCCGCCGTCGCGAGCGCGCTCGAGGTGAGGGCCGAGCGCGACAGCATCACGCTCTTGGGCACGCCGCTGGATCCGGAGGTCGTCACGACCGCCGCGATCCCAGCGGGCACCGTCTCGGGCGGCTCCGCGGCACCGCCGAGCGCGACCGCGGGCCCCGCACCGAGTGCAGCGCGCAGCGCCCGCAGCACGGCGCGCGGGTCGTCGGAGTCGAGCCGCTCGAGCCTCATTGCGTCAGTAATGCCAGGGGAACGGCGACCAGTCGGGCTCGCGCTTCTCGAGGAAGGAGTCGCGGCCTTCGACCGCCTCGTCCGTGCCGTACGCGAGGCGCGTGGTCTCGCCCGCGAAGACCTGAAGGCCCGGCAGTCCGTCATCGACCGCGTTGAACGCGAACTTCAGCATCCGGATCGCCGTGGGCGACTTCGTCAGAATGACGCGCGCCATCGCGATCGCCTCGCGCTCGAGGTCGGCGTGGCGCACGACCCGGTTGACGGCGCCCATCTCGTACATGCGCTGAGCCGAATGCTCCTCGGCGAGGAAGAACACCTCGCGAGCGAACTTCTGGCCGATCTGGCGCGCGAAGTACGCCGAGCCGTATCCGGCGTCGAAGGAGCCGACATCCGCGTCGGTCTGCTTGAAGCGGCCGTGCTCGGCCGAGGCGATCGTGAGGTCGCAGACGACGTGCAGCGAGTGCCCGCCGCCGGCAGCCCAGCCGGGCACGACCGCGATCACGACCTTCGGCATGAACCGGATCAGCCGCTGCACCTCGAGGATGTGCAGCCGACCGGCGCGCGCCGCGTCGCTGACGGACGTCTCCTCCTCCGAGTACTTGTAGCCGTCCCGACCGCGGATGCGCTGGTCGCCGCCGGAGCAGAACGCCCAGCCGCCGTCCTTCGGGCTCGGCCCGTTGCCCGTCAGCAGGACCACGCCGATCCGGGGATCCTGTCGTGCGGAGTCCAGCGCGCGGTACAGCTCGTCGACCGTGGCGGGACGGAAGGCGTTGCGCACCTCCGGACGGTCGAACGCGATGCGCGCGATCCGGCCGTCCTTCGACACGTGGGCGGTGATGTCCCGGTACGCCGAAGCGCCGGGAGCCTCGTCCCACTCGGACGCGTCGAACAGGTCGGAGACGAAGGTGTCGGTCACCGCTCCAGCCTATTCGGCGGTCCCCCGGCCGCGCCGGGCCTGGGAGACTCGACGACATGGACACCCGGATCGCCGTGCAGATCAAACCGCAGCATGCCTCGATCGCGGAGCTCCGCCGCGCGGTCGCGACGGTCGAGGAGGCCGGCGCCGACATCGTGTTCAACTGGGACCATTTCTTTCCGCTCTCCGGCGATCCCGGCGGCCTGCACTTCGAGTGCTGGAGCCTGCTGTCCGCGTGGGCGGAAGCCACCGAGCGGATCGAGCTCGGGCCGCTCGTGACGGGGACGGGCTACCGCAATCCGCAGCTGCTCGCCGACATGGCTCGGACGGTCGACCACATCTCGGCGCGCGACGGCGAGGGTCGCCTGATCCTCGGCATCGGCGCGGGCTGGTTCGAGCGCGACTACGACGAGTACGGCTACGCGCCGTTCGGCACCCCCGGCAGCCGCCTGGACCGCCTGGAGGGAGACCTCGATCTCATCCGCTCCCGCTGGGCGCAACTCAACCCCGCGCCCACGCGACGCATCCCCGTGCTGATCGGCGGCGGCGGCGAGCGCAAGACCCTGCGGATCGCGGCGCGGCACGCGGACATCTGGCACAGCTTCGGCGAGGCCGACACGATCGCGCACAAGAGCGCCGTGCTCGACGACTGGTGCGCGAAGGTGGGCCGGGATCCGTCCGAGATCGTCCGCAGCGCGGGCGTCTCGCCGAGGCCGGGGCGCTTCCCGGAGGACCTGGAGGACTACGTCGGCCACGCCGAGAGACTGCACGCCGTGGGCGTGCGGCTGCTGACCGTCGGCTACGAGGCACCGACGTGGGACCTCGGGCCGCTGCGGGACCTCATCGCGTGGCGCGACGAGAAGCGGCGCGCGGCCGTGTCCTAGCCGCCGGGAGGGGTTTCCCTCCCGGCGGCCGACGTGCAGGCGTGGGCCTGATCAGGCGTTCTTGGCGTCGCGCCAGGCGAGCCAGCGCTCGACGCGCGCGAAGTCGATGTCCGGGCCCGTCACGTCGCACGTGAACAGGCGCACGCCCGCGTCGTAGAGGGCATCGGCGCGGTCGATGTGGTCGCCGCTGACCTGGTTCGACAGCACGAGCGTGCCGAGGTCGCGCTGCTCCTTCTCCGCCCAGCGCCTCAGCACGTCGAGCTTGTGCCCGTAGTCCTCGGGGCGGACGAAGCTGTGCCAGATGTCCGCGTGGCGCGCCACGAGCCGCAGGGTCTTCTGCTCGCCCGCGCCCCCGATCAGGATCGGGATGTCGCGCGTGGGCTCCGGGTTGAGCTGCGCCCATCGTGACTCGATGCGGGGCAGCGCCTCGGCGAGGTCGTCCAGCCGCGATCCGGCGGTTCCGAACTCGTAGCCGTACTCGTCGTAGTCGCGCTCGAACCATCCGGATCCCGTCGCGAAGATGAAGCGGCCCGTGTCGCCGCCCTTCTTCGAGATGTGATCGATCGTGCGGGCCATGTCCGCCTGCAGATCGGGATTGCGGTAGCTGTTGCAGTTCACCAGCGGCCCGAACTCGACGCGCTCGGTCTGCTCGGCCCAGGCCGCGAGCATCGTCCAGCCCTCGAAGTGCGTGCCGTCGGGGTCGCCCGACAGCGGGAAGAAGTGATCCCAGTTGAACAGCACGTCGACGCCCATGTCCTCGAGGCGCGTCACGGCGTCGCGGATCACGGAGTACGAGGCGTGATGCTGCGGGGCGATCTGCACGCCGAGGCGCACGGGGATGTCGGTAGCGAAGTCGGGCATGGCGTCAGGTTAACGGCGTGCGGGACGGCCACGGCGGGCTTTGAGGAATCCGTCCGCCACGCTCCACAGCGGGAAGCCGGCAAGGCACACGCCGATGATGATCCCGACGACCCGTGCGGCCTCCTCCCCCGCATGCTGCGAGAACAGAGCCACAACCTCGGGGTTCCACATCAGCCCGCTCGTGTGCAGCCAGAGGCCGAGAGCGCCGACGGCCACGGCCAGCACGGCGTTCGCGACGGCGGCGGGGTGGGTCCAGCGGCGCGCGAGATGGACGCCGAGCAGGATGAACGCGCTGATCGCGGCCGCGCCGGGAATCACCACGAGCGTCCACGGCCAGAGCCCGGGGTTCAGCAGCGGCAGGACGCGGCCGCCGGCGACGTCCCACGGGAGGAAGTCGATGAACCGATCCCAGAGCACCAGGCCCGCCGCGATCAGGACGAACGCCAGCGCGAGGATCACCTCGGCGCGTGACGCGCGGGCCTCGGCTGCGAGCGGCAGCTCGTCCGGGGTCCACGCGCGCACCGGCGACGGCGTCTGCGCGCGCTCCGCGAGCCAGAACGCGAAGGTGGTCCAGAACGCCAGGTGCACCGCGACGGAGACCAGGACGCCGATGCCACCGCCCAGCATCGTCCCCGCCGAGGCGCCGGCGATGGCCTGACCGAGCACCCATGCGAAGGCGACGCAGGGCAGCACGATCCACAGCAGCAGCTTCAGCAGCCGCAGCCATTCGAGGTAGTACGCGGGGCCGATGAGATGCAGCGGGCGGTCGGCGTAGCGCGCCGCGAGGATCGCCGGATCGCCCAGCTCGGTGAGCACGGATCGCTCGGCGGCGTCGTCGGCCTCGCCGGCCTCGAGGCGCGGCTCCAGCTGGTCGGTGATCGAGGCGCGCAACTCAGCGGCGATGTCATCACGCGACGCGGGCGGCACCGAGCGCGTCGCTGCGTCGACGTAGCGGTCGAGGAGTTCGGACATCAGGTCCTCCTGGGACAGGTCGAAGATCAGTCGGCGAGGCCGCCCAGCGCGTCGGAGATCGCACGCCAGTCGGCGAACAGGGTGTCGGCGAGGCGCGTGCCCGCCTCGGAGGTGCGGTAGAACTTGCGGGGCCGGGCCTCGTCGGTGTTCCACTCGCTCGTGAGGTGCCCCTGCTTCTCGAGGCGCCGCAGCAGCGGATAGAGCGTGTTCGCGTCGGTGGGGAAGCCCGCGGCGCCGAGCTGCTCGAGGAGCCCGTACCCGTAGCCCGGCGTGCGCAGCAGATGCAGACACGCCAGCACGAGCGTGCCCCGGCGCAGCTCCTGCCGGTGGGTCTCGATGTCGCCGCTTCCATCCATGCTCGACACGTTACTGTGTGTCACACACCAATGCAACCGGCACAACGAGTTGAGCTGCACAGGTGTCCGATCGAGCGCGGATACGCTGGCGGCATGCAGACCCTCGCCGACGGCGCCATCCTGCGTCGTGCCCTCCCCTCCGACGTCCCCGGCATCTTCGAGCGCATCGTCGACCTCGCTGTCTACGAGCGGGAGCCGGATGCCGTGACCGGCACGCCCGAGATGCTCGAGGCGGCGCTGTTCGGTGAGAAGCCGACCGTGTACGCCCACGTGGTCGAGCACGAGGGCGAGGTCGCGGCCATCGCGATCTGGTTCCTCAACTACTCGACGTGGACGGGGCGCAACGGCATCTACCTCGAAGACCTCATCGTGAAGGAGACGCACCGCGGCCGCGGATACGGGCTCGCACTGATGCGCGGGCTCGCGCGGGAGTGCGTCGACAACGGCTACACGCGGTTCGAGTGGTCCGTGCTCGACTGGAACGAGCCGTCGATCAGCTTCTACCGCCGGCTCGGCGCCGTCG
>NZ_JAPSJA010000385.1 GCF_031178525.1 Microbacterium sp. | reverse complement strand
GCCGCACGGTCGCCATCAAGATCCTCAAGGACGAGTACATGGGCGATCCCGGGTTCCTCGAGCGCTTCCGCGCCGAGGCCCGTCACGCCGCGCTCGTCAACCACGAGGGCATCGCCAGCGTGTTCGATTACGGCGAGGAGAACGGATCCGCGTTCCTCGTGATGGAGCTCGTCCCCGGCGAGGCGCTCTCGACGATCCTCGAGCGCGAGACCAAGCTCCCGCCGGACCGGGCCCTCGACTTCGTCGCGCAGACGGCGTCGGCACTCCAGGCCGCCCACGCGGCGGGGCTGGTGCACCGCGACATCAAGCCGGGAAACCTGCTGATCACGCCCGACGGCCGCGTCAAGATCACCGACTTCGGCATCGCACGCATCGCCGACCAGGTGCCGCTCACGGCGACCGGTCAGGTGATGGGGACCGTGCAGTACCTGTCCCCCGAGCAGGCGTCGGGTCACCCGGCGTCGCCCGCCACCGACATCTACTCGCTCGGCATCGTCGCGTACGAGTCGATGGCCGGACGTCGCCCCTTCACGGGCGAGTCGCAGGTCGCGATCGCGATGGCGCAGATCAACGAGCAGCCGCCGCCGCTGCCCGATGACATCCCGGAGCCCGTGCGCAACCTCGTGCTGGCGATGATCGCCAAGAAGCCCGAGGACCGCCCGGCGTCCGCCGCCGTCGTCGCGCGCGCGTCGAACGCGCTGCGTCGTGGCGATGTCGCCGCCGCGGCGGCCGCGGTGCCGGCGATCGCCGCCGGTGCCGCGCTGGTGCGAGGGGATGACGCGTTCACGCAGCTGCTCTCCTCGGGAGACGACAGCACGACCCGGCTCATGCCGCGCACCACGCCCGTGCCGCTGGACGGCGCCGCCGCCGGCGCCGCTGCCGCCGGGGACACCCGCGACCGCGATCGCAAGAAGAAGCGCAGCCCGTGGACGTGGCCGCTGATCGCGCTCATCCTCCTGCTGCTCGTCGTTCTGGGCGGCGCCCTCTGGGCCATGTTCGGCAACGACCTGTTCGGCGCGCCGGAGGAGACGCCGTCCGGCCAGGACACGTCGGTGCAGCCGTCGCGCGAACCGACGCCCGACGACACCCCGAGCACCGCGCCCTCGCCCGCCCTCGTGGCGATCGACCAGGCCGAGCTGATCGGCAAGTCGTGCGACGAGGCCTCGCGCATCCTCACCGATGCCGGCATGGGCGTCAGCTGCACGACGGGCGACCCTGCCCAGGCCGCCGAGGACGTCGGGCTCGTCTACAGCGTCAGCAAGTGGGGGAACCTGCCCGAGGGCACGCAGATCGATCTGCTCGCGTACGGCGAGGTCCCCCTGGTGGAGATCGGCGCTCCCGCGGCTCCGACCTTCACGCTGGAGGACGGCACGGCGCCGCAGAGCGTCGAGCCGGAGACCGACGCGGTCGTGAACTGGTCGTTCTCGTGCCCTGCCGGCACGGGCCAGGTCACCGGCTACCAGCTGAAGCTCAACGGCGCGCTCTTCCTCGGCCTCGGCAGCAGCAGCGCCGAGTTCGGGCCCGAGCAGCAGTCCGCCGGCATCAGGATCAAGGGTCAGCCCGGTCAGAACGTCACCGCGACCGTCATCGCCACCTGCTCGGGTGAGGATGGCGCGGAGCCGCGCACGTCCGAGACGTCGCCGGAGGGCAGCGTGCTCGTCGCGAACGCCCCGGAGAACGACGGCGCGGGCGACGACAACGGCACGGGAGACGGGTCGGACGGCACGGCGGGCGCCGGAGGAAACGGCTGACGCCGTCGGGGGCCGGGCGCTCCCGGGAGACGAGTTCATGTCCGATCTGGGGAGATTCATGACCGACGAGACGAGCTCGGCGCG
>NZ_JAPSJA010000128.1 GCF_031178525.1 Microbacterium sp. | reverse complement strand
GACTGTGCCCCTGGAGGGACTCGAACCCCCAACCGTTTCCTTAGGACGGAACTGCTCTTCCATTGAGCTACAGAGGCTGGCCCGGCAAGTCTACCGGGGCGCGCGGCCCGGACACGGCGCGGCGCCGCCCGGAAGGATCCGGGCGGCGCCGCATGCGCGCGTGGCGACGTGTTACTGCTGCAGGGCGAGGGCGAAGCGCACGCCCTCCTGCGTCACCTGTGCGTCGAGCACCTTGTCGTCGAGCTCCTCGGCGGCGGGCTGCTCGAGGAACACCCGGGCCTCGCCGTTCTCGACGACCGTGTCACCCTGCTCGGGCGACGGGGCGAGCGTGAGCGCGTAGCCCTCGGCCGATGCGCTCGTGCCCTGGATGCGGAGCCCCGCGGTCGAGGCGTCCGGCGTCTGAGAGACGATCGTGCGAACCGCGTCTGCGGCATTCTCGGTAAGCGTGAGCATCTGGCTCTCCTTCCCTCGGGACCGGCCACGATTCCGAGAATCGACGCCGATTGCAAGGCTCGCCCGCGACACCCAGGGGATACACACCGGGCACTGCAGAAGCGTCGAGGTACAAGAGAAAGCGTCGCCCCGCCGGCATAGCCGAGGGGACGACGCTTCGCGAGGAAGAACTCAGTTGGCGGCTTCGTACGCCTCGATGATCGCGGCGGGAACGCGGCCGCGCTCGGAGACGGTGTATCCGTTCTTCTTCGCCCATTCGCGCACGGGGCCGTAATCGGTCTGACCGTTGCGGCGGCGGCCGCGCGGCGAAGCCGAGGCCGAGGTTCCCGACGACATGCGACGGGCGGCCGAGATGTACTTGTCGAAGTCGTCTCGCAATGCCTGCGCGTTATCCGCAGTCAGGTCGATCTCGTAGCTCTTGCCGTCGAGCGAGAAGAGAACGGTCTCACCTTCGCCGGGTTCGAGGAGGGTGCCGTCGAGGTCGTCGACGAGCTGGTGAACGATTTTCCGGGCCATGGCGCGATGATAGCGCGCTAAAGAGAGATATTTCAGGGAAGCAACTGCCCATAAGGCACACCGGAGAAAGCGGAATCGTGCGCGCCGACTTTCTGCTATGGCAGCAGCCCCCATTTGCGCGCCCGCGCCACCGCGGCATGACGAGTCGAGGCATCCAGTTTCGCCATCGCCGCACTCAGATATGCCTTCACGGTTCCCTCCCGCAGGCCCAGCAGTTCTCCGATCTGCGCATTCGTCTCGCCGAGCGCCGCGCGCGCGAGAACGTCTATCTCGCGCGGCGACAGACGCACCTCCGGAATGGGCTCGGTGCGCGGCGCCTCGGCGAATCCGGAAAGCGCGGCGAGACGTCGTTCGACATCGGCCAGGCGGGACCGGATCGCGGCATCGTCGATCGACGCGGCGATCGCCCGCAGTTCGGCGTAGCTCTCCCGCAGCTCTTCGCGATGGCTGGGGGAGAGGAGGTCGGAGGGGGCGGCGGGGGTGTCCTCGAGGCGCCGTCGTGCCTCGTCGCGACGCGCGAGCTCGGTCGCCAGCTCCTCGGCGACCCGGACGGCGGGCGCGGCCGCGACGCCGCCGATGCTCGAACGACTCCAGGCACCGCCGTAGAGCACGCCGCGCGCCTTGCCGGAGACGATGACCGGAGCGGCCATCAGGGTGCCGATGCCCTCGCCCAGGATGTAGACGTCGTAGTCGTGCGTGATCTGACGCGCGGTGCGGTAGTCACCGGTCATCCTCGGGCGGAGCTCCACCATCGCGCGCCCGCCCAGCCCGCGCTCGGGGCGCACCGTCAGGCCCTCCAGAGCATCGGTGTGGTTGCCGACGAACGCCGTCATGCGCGCCACGCCGTTCTCGATCAGGCCGCCGAAAGCGACGGGGAACCGGGTGCGCCGGGCGAGTTCGCGCACCGCGTCACCGACGAGCCGGCGGTCGTCCGCGATGTCCTGCTGCAGGGTCAACAGGGGTACCTACTTTCGGGGGTGACGGCCCCTTTGCCGTCTTTCGTAGCGTCGAAGCTATCACCGGCCGTGCGCCCGCGCATGGCCGTGCGCCTCGGAGCGAAGGAGCTCCGCGGTTCTCGACATGTGGCAAGGAGGCCTCGTGACAGACACGCCCCCCGGTGCATCCACCAGAGGACGCATCGACTACATCGCGGAGGAGAACTCGCCGCGATTCCGCGAATTGAAGCGCACGCACCGCTCATTCGTGTTCCCGCTCTCCGCATTCTTCCTCGTGTGGTACTTCGTGTATGTCCTGCTCGCGGGATTCGCGAAGGACTTCATGTCGCAGCCGGTCATCGGCGACATCAATGTGGGACTGCTGATCGGCCTCGGTCAGTTCGTGACGACCTTCGGCATCACCCTCTGGTACGTGTCGTTCGCGAACAACAAGCTCGACCCCAAGTCGGCGGCCATCCGTGAGGACCTCGAGAACCAGGAGGCACGCGCGTGAACGCCGTCTTCGCATCGGCGGATACCGCCGCGCAGAACAATCCGGTCCTGAACATCACGATCTTCGGGATCTTCGTCGCGGTGACGATCTTCATCGTCATTCGCGCCTCTCGGAACAACAAGACCGCCGCCGACTTCTATGCGGGCGGACGGTCGTTCTCGGGAACGCAGAACGGTTTCGCGATCGCGGGCGACTATCTGTCTGCCGCGTCCTTCCTCGGCATCTGCGGCGCCATCGCCGTGTATGGATACGACGGATTCCTCTACTCGATCGGATTCCTCGTGGCGTGGCTCGTGGCGCTGCTGCTCGTCGCCGAGCTGATGCGCAACACCGGCAAGTACACGATGGCGGACGTGCTGTCGTTCCGCCTCCGGCAGCGTCCCGTGCGCATGGCCGCGGCGATCAGCACGCTCGTCGTGTGCTTCTTCTATCTGCTCGCGCAGATGGCGGGAGCCGGCGGCCTCGTGGCCCTGCTGCTCGGCGTGACCGACTCGATCGGCACGGCCGCGGTCGTGACGGTCGTGGGTGTGCTCATGGTCGGCTACGTGCTGATCGGCGGCATGAAGGGCACCACCTGGGTGCAGATCGTCAAGGCGTTCCTGCTTATCGGCGGCGCGGTCGTGATGACCATCTGGGTGCTCGCGATCCAGGGCGTGGATCTGTTCGCCGCCGCGATCGACGCGTCGCAGACCCAGACGTACCCCGAGACCGCGAAGGCGCTCGAGGACGCCATCAAGGGCGGCGCCTCGGTGCTCGACCCGGGCCTGCAGTACAAGAACCCGATCGACTTCCTGTCGCTGGGTCTCGCACTCGTGCTCGGCACCGCGGGTCTGCCGCACGTGCTGATGCGCTTCTACACGGTGCCCACCGCCAAGGAGGCGCGCAAGTCGGTCGTCTGGGCGATCATGCTGATCGGCCTGTTCTACCTGCTGACGCTCGTGCTCGGCTTCGGTGCGGCGGGCCTGGTGGGCTCGGGCACGATCCTCGCGGCGCCGGGCGGCGTGAACTCGGCCGCGCCGCTGCTGGCGCAGGCGCTCGGCGGACCGGTGCTGATGGGGATCATCTCGGCGGTCGCGTTCGCGACGATCCTCGCGGTCGTCGCCGGCCTGACGATCACGGCCGCTGCCTCGTTCTCGCACGACATCTTCAACGGCGTCATCAAGCGGGGCGCCGCCACGGAGCGGGAGGAGCGCAAGGTCGCGAACATCACGATCCTCGTGATCGGCGCGCTGGCGATCGTCGGCGGCATCGCCGTGCTGGGCCAGAACGTCGCGTTCCTCGTCGCGCTCGCGTTCGCGATCGCGGCGTCGGCGAACCTTCCGACGATCCTGTACTCGCTGTTCTGGCGCGGCTTCACCACCCGCGGCGCCGTGTGGAGCATGTACGGCGGTCTGCTGTGCGCGATCGTGCTGATCGTGCTCTCGCCCGTGTTCTTCGGCGGCCCCACCAGCGTGCTGAAGACCGGCGAGGGAACGGCGATCTTCCCGCTCAGCAACCCGGGCATCATCTCGATCCCCGTCGGCTTCCTGCTCGGCTGGATCGGATCGATCACGTCCAAGAAGGGCTCGGAGGATCCGAAGCTCGCCGCCGAGATGGAGGTGCGCTCGCTCACGGGTCACGGCGCGGAGAAGGCGGTGCAGCACTGACCGCGCACCGCTGAACGACGAGCACGGCGCCGAGCGCCGGCCCGGGGCGGCCTACTCGCCTCCGGACCGGCGCTCGGTCGTCTTCGCGGGGGAGTGCCGATTCACGATGCCCACACGCCGCTCGAGCCGCGGCGGTGGCTGCCGACGAGATGCGTGTCGACGATGCCGACGGCCTCCATCAGCGCGAACATCGTCGTGGGCCCCACGAACCGGAACCCGCGGCGCTTCAACTCCTTGGACAGCGCGATCGATTCGGGCGTCGACGACGGGATCTCGGCGTACGAGCGCGGGGCGGGTGTCACGTCCGGGCGGAAGCTCCACACGAGTTCGGCGAGCCCGCCGCCGTCGCCCACGGTGCCGCGCAGCGCGATCGTCGCGCGCGCGTTGCCGATCGTCGCGAGGATCTTCGCGCGGTTGCGCACGATGCCGGCATCCGCCATCAGCCGCTCGACGTCGGCGTCGTCGTACTCCGCCACGATGTCGGGGTCGAAGTCTGCGAACGCCGCGCGGAAGGCCGGCCGCTTGCGCAGGATCGTCGCCCACGACAGGCCCGACTGGAAGCCCTCGAGGCTGAGGCGCTCGAAGAGCCCCTGCTCGTCGCGAATTGGCATCCCCCATTCGGTGTCGTAGTACGCCTGCAGCAGGGGGTCGCGCGCGGCCCACAGCGGACGCGCCAGGCCGTCGGAACCGGTGACGAGTTCAGGGGAGGGGTCGGTGTCGGTCAAAAGTCGTCTCCGTTCGGGGGAAGGGGCGCGACCGGGATCGCGAAGCTCGGCGCAGCCCGCTTCTCGAGGTCGATCAGGTAGCGCTTGTTCTCGGGCCGCCCGCCGTACTCGCCGAGCGAGCCGTCGGATCGGATGACGCGGTGCACCGGGACGACGAGCGAGAACGGCGTCGTGCGGCAGGCCGTGCCGACCGCCCGGTGCGCGCGGGCCCGCCCGGCGCGCTCGGCGATCTCGCCGTAGCTCGCGGTCTCGCCGTAGGGGATCCGGCAGACCTCCTGCAGGGCGTCGCGGCCGAAGCCGCGCGTCAGGCTCCAGTCGAGCGCGACGTCGAACGACTCGCGCTCACCGTCGAAGTACTCCTCCAGCTGCGCGAACAGCGCGCCGCCCGATCCGGGCACGTGGTCGGGCACCACGCCGTGCTCCCGCGCGAGCATCTCCAACACCCAGCGGTCGGTGTCATCCGCCACGTGCAGCGCGAGCACCGCGGCGTCGGAGAAGACGGCCGTCACGAGACCGAGGGGCGTCGCGGCGAGGTCGTAGCGCAGGGTCACGCCCCCATCCTGACGGCTGTCGCCGACACCGGTGCCGTCCTCGGCGCCCCGGGGGAGGAGGTCGGCACGTGAGGCGGGGTGTGGACGAGGCTCCACACGCCCGGAGAGCGGGAGGGCGTCCGCCACGCCAATCCGGCGAAACTCCGCGTCACCCGCGCATCATTACCATCGCCCGCACCTACCCTGACTCACGTGTGGCGGACAGAAGGCAGCGCCGCGATGGATCGCATCGTGGCGGATGACACGGGGACCATCGTGACCCCGACCGATCTCGGCGTGGCCGAGCCGGGGGTCGTGGTCGCGCACGTCGCGGACCCCGAGCGGGAACGGCTGCGCGCCGTGGCGGCGGACCTCGGGGGCCCGTCACCGCTGCTCCACTTCCCGTTCGAGACCGGCCGCGCGCCCGGAGCCGAGGCCGCGGCCGCCGGCATCGACATCACCAAGGCGCACCCCGGCAGCCTGCCGCAGTTCATCACGGGCAAGTCCACGCTGCTGTCGAACCTGTTCCGCGACGAGGTCGCCCTGCGCACCGCGCGCATCGCCGCCGAGCGGATCACGACGAAGCACCTCGAGCTGCGCACCGTGCGTGGCATCGACGCCGTCCGTCTCGCGGTCGGCATGGCCGTGTGGCGCGTGGCCGACGAGGAGTTCGCGGCGCCCGTCCTGCTGCGCCCGCTCGCGATCCGCCGCCACCACACCGACTTCGAGCTGAAGCTGCACGGCCAGTTCCGCGTGAACCCCGAGCTCGTGCGCGCCGCCCGAGATCACTTCGGCATCGACCTCGACGGCGACGCGCTCGCGGCGCTCGCGTACGGCGAGGGCGTGTTCAAGCCCCAGCCCGTGATCGACCACCTGCGCGCCGCGCTCGCGCACGTCGACACGTTCTCCGTCCGGCCCCGCCTCATCGTGTCGACCTTCGCCGACGTGGGCGGCGCCATGGCGCGCGACTGCGTGCGCCTCGACCACCCGCTGCTGAACGCGCTGGCGGGCCACCCCGAGGACCTCGCCGCGCTCGCCGCGGACGTCACGCCCGCCGCGGTGCCGAACCCGGACGAGCGCGCGCCCGCGGCCGACACGCTGCTGCTCGACGCGGACGCCGAGCAGGAGAGCGTGCTGGCGCGGATCGCCGCGGGCGAATCGCTCGTCGTCCACACCCTTCCCGGAACGGGCGGCACGCAGA
Organism: Microbacterium sp.; assembly: GCF_031178525.1. Taxonomy (GTDB): domain Bacteria; phylum Actinomycetota; class Actinomycetes; order Actinomycetales; family Microbacteriaceae; genus Microbacterium. The sequence continues at coordinate 987 of NZ_JAPSJA010000128.1, read as the reverse complement.
CCGTCATCAACGCGGTCGGCTCGCTCGTGCGCGCCGGCAAGCGCGTGCTCGTCGTCAGCGCGCGCCGCTCGACGCTCGACGGTGTGCGCCACCGGCTGGCGGGCATCGGACTGGACGGACTCGCCGTCTCGCCGTCCGACCTGCGCCGCGATCTCATCCGCGCGATCGGCCGCAACGAGAAGGCCGAGCAGCCGAAGGTCGCCGAGATCGACGACGCGCTCGTGCGCCTGCGCACGGTGCTGCGCGACTACCGCCGCGCGCTCACGCGCACGCACGACAGGCTCGGCGTCTCGGTGCTCGACGCGACCCGCGCGCTCACCAAGCTCGCGTCGCTGCCCGAGCCGCCGTCGACCTCTGCCCGTCTCGGCATCCGCGCCCTCGAGGCGCTCGCCGGCGACCGCACCTCGGCGAGCAAGACGCTCGCGCTCGCCGCACGGCTCGGCGAGTTCAAGGTCGGGCCCGACGACTCGCCCTGGTACGGCGTCACGTTCGCCACGACCGAGGAGGCGCGCCGCGCCCACGAGCAGGCCGGCAAGCTGCACCACAAGAGCGTGCCCGAGCTGCTCGAGCGCGGATATGAGCTGATCGCTCAGACGCGCATGCGCCCGTTCACGACGATCGACGAGCTCGGCGAGTTCCTGCGGCTGCTGCACGGCATCCGCGACTCGCTCGACCGGTTCAGCCCGACCGTGTTCGAGCGGCCGCTGGCCGACATGATCCGCGCGTACGGTCCGCGTCGCGACGCGCAGCTGACGGGCGCCGCGCGCCGGCGCCTCAAGAAGCTCGCCAAGGAGTACCTGCGCCCGGGAGTGCACCTCGCGGACATGCACGAGGCGCTCGTGCGCATCCAGCACCAGCGCGCGCAGTGGCAGAAGCTCGTGGACGTCGGGACGATCCCGGACATCCCGCTGGGCCTCGCCGACGTGCAGGTCGAGTGGCAGCGCGTCGAGGCCGAGCTGGCGGATCTGGATCGCGCCCTCGGCCGCG
>NZ_JAPSJA010000384.1 GCF_031178525.1 Microbacterium sp. | reverse complement strand
GCACATCGAGGTGACCGATCGGTGAACCGATCGCGAACACAGCACTTCAGGGAGCGCAACAGATGTCTTTCCGAATCGTCATTCTCGCCGCGGGCATGGGCTCGCGGCTGGGCCGTGCGCTGCCGAAGCCGCTCACCGAACTGAGCGACGGCCGCTCGATCATGCAGCAGCAGCGCGACAACATCCGGGCCGCGTTCGGCACGGACGTCAAGATCACGAAGGTCGTCGGCTACCGGGCCGAGACGATCATCGAGGCCTTCCCCGACGCCAGCTACGTGCACAACGAGCGATACGACCAGACCAACACGTCCAAGAGCCTGCTGCGCGCCCTCCAGGCGACGGGCAAGAAGGGCGTGCTCTGGATGAACGGCGATGTCGTGTTCGACCCCCGCGTGCTGGGCCGGGCGATCTCGCTGATCGAGCAGGACCGCTCGTTCGTGACGGTCAACACCGCCAAGGTCAGCGACGAAGAGGTCAAGTACACGATCGACGAGGCCGGCCACATCGCCGAGCTGTCGAAGACCGTCGTGGGCGGCATCGGCGAGGCCGTGGGCATCAACTACATCTCGCGCGCCGACAAGCCGGCGTTCATGCGCCACCTCGCGCGCGTCGACGACCAGGACTACTTCGAGCGCGGCCTCGAGCTGGCGATCCAGCACGACGGTGTGAAGCTCCTGCCGATGGACATCTCCGACCTGTACGCGGTCGAGATCGACACGGCCGAGGACCTGGTCCACGCCAACGAGTACGTCTGATCCTCAGGGTCCTTCCGTCTGCAGCGCCTAGGATCTCGCGCGTGCCCGCAAAGGTCCACAAGATCCACTCGCTCCCTCCGGATGCCCCCTGGAAGGGCGGCCTGCCGCCCGCCGGCCACGACGAGCACCCGTTCCTCGTGCGCGTCCTGGACGGGGTGATCCGGATCCAGCGGCCCGCGGTGATCGCGCACATCCGATCGGTGCGGCTGCGCCACCCGGATGCGACGCCCGACGAGATCGTGCGCATCCTCGAGCGGCGGTATCTCGCCGCCGTCACCACCGGCGGGGCGGCGGTCGGCGCCACCGCCGTGGTCCCCGGCATCGGCACCGCCGTGACGCTGGGACTGTCGAGCGCCGAGACCATCGGCTTCCTCGAGGCAACGGCGCTGTTCGCGCAGTCGCTCGCAGAGGTGCACGGCATCGCGATCGACTCCCCGGACCGTGCACGCGCGCTGGTGCTGACCATGATGCTGGGCGACGAGGCCGTGAACCTCGTCAAGCAGCTGGCGAATCAGGCGGCCGGCACGGGCACCCGCTCGGCGTACTGGGGCGAGCTCGTGACGAAGTCGCTCCCGCGCGCGTCCGTCGGGCCGCTGCTCGACCGGCTGAAGAAGTCGTTCGTCCATCGCTTCGCAGCCAAGGGAGGCGCCTCTCTCATCGGCAAGGCGATGCCCTTCGGCATCGGCGCCGCGGTCGGCGGTGCCGGCAACCACCTCCTCGGCCGTCGTGTCGTCGTGGCCTCGCGCAAGGCGTTCGGCGCGGCCCCGACGTCCCTGCCCGCCGAACTCGAGCCGCTGCCCGGCTCCGCCCGCCTCGAGCTCACGGCCCTGCGCGGGGCGAGGCGGATCGGATCGGCCGTCGGCGGCGTCTTCGGTCGCGTGCTGCCGCACCGCGCGTCGACGAGCGCGGCGGAGCCGGACTCCGCCGAGCTCGACGCGTCGACGGATCCGCGTCCCGACGCGTCCTGACGCCCGCTCGGCCCGATCCGCCCGATCCCGCCCGATCCGCCCGGTCCGCGAGACCTCATCTCGGCCGCGAGACATCGCCGTGCGGCGATGTCCCAGTCCTGCCAGTCGATCTT
>NZ_JAPSJA010000383.1 GCF_031178525.1 Microbacterium sp. | reverse complement strand
TCGTGACTCGTGCTGAGCATGAACTCGGCGAGAGCCGAGGCCAGGCGAAGCAGGTCCTCGCCCGCGTAATGCCCGCGCTCCCACGCGGCGTAGAAGGTCGACGTCAATGCCCGTCCGCGATGCACGAGAGGGCGCGACACGAGGCCGAACTGCGGCGGCTCCAGCACCAGCGCGGCCCCCTTGCCCGCGGCGGACGATGCCTGCGCGAGAGGTGCGTTCGATGTCTCGGTCGCCATCACGAGCGAGAGCCCGTCCCCCTCTGCTGCCTGCTGGACCGCGGTCCACACCGATGAGCCCCGTCCCGGAACGACGAAGGGCTCTCCGACGACGTCTTCCAGCTCGACGCGGTCCCGGCCCGCGAGCGGATGCTGCGGTGTCACCTGACACAGGATCCGCAGGGTCGCGAGCGGAACGCCGCGCAATCCCGGCGGCGGCGGGCTGGTGTTCACGGCGACGTCGGCGCCCGCCTTGAGCTTGCCGTAGACGGCGGCCGGATGGGCCGGCAGCACGTCGGAGACCGCCCCGCCGGCGGCGATGAAGGGGGCCACGAGCAGCATGGCGGTCATCTCCGGACACGCGACGACGAACGAGGGCGCGCCCGAGGAGACCGCGTCCATCACCGCATCCGCGCGCCGCGAGCGCAGCACGAGGTCGCGCGCCATCGGCTCGAGCCGCTCTCCCGCCTCGGTGAGGACCATCCCGGAGGGCGTACGCCGGAAGAGCCGCGCCCCGATGCGACGCTCCAGAGCGGCGAGCTGACGAGACACCGTCGGCTGCGTGCGGAACAGGCCCTGCGCGGCCGCGTTGACCGAGCCGGCGTCGATCACCGCGACGAACGCCTCCAGATCGCGGGGAGAGAACATGCGCAAAGCGTATATCGGCAGGCATTTTCGGAATTGGACGTGCATATCTTCACGGGGCCAGGATGTCCCCCAACCCCACACCACGCGGTTCCCCACCGCTCAACCCGAAAGCGGCCGTCCTATGCACACGTCCGTCGACCCGACCGCTCACAGCGCCGACCGGCAGCGCCGATCCATGATCGGCGCCTTCATCGGCACCGCCATCGAGTGGTACGACTTCTACATCTTCGGCACGGCCGCCGCCCTCGTGTTCGGCCGTGTCTTCTACCCCGACGTCGCGCCCGGCGCGGCCCTGCTCGCCTCGTTCGCCACGTTCTGGGTGGGCTTCCTCATGCGCCCCGTCGGCGGCATGGTCTTCGGTCACTTCGGCGACCGACTCGGCCGCAAGAACGTCCTGGTCATCACGCTCGTCGTGATGGGAACGGCGACCTCGCTCATCGGCCTGCTTCCCACCTATGCGCAGATCGGGCTGTTCGCTCCGCTCCTGCTCGTGATCCTGCGCGGCGTGCAGGGCTTCGCCGTCGGCGGCGAGTGGGGCGGCGCGGTCCTGCTGTCGACGGAGAACGCGCGCACGGAGAAGAAGGGCCTGGCCGGCGCCTGGGTGCAGCAGGGCTCCCCCGCCGGGTCGATCCTGGCGACCGTCGCGTTCTTGCTCGTCGGCCTGCTCCCCGACGATGCGTTCCTCTCGTGGGGATGGCGCGTGCCGTTCCTGCTCTCGGCAGTGCTGGTCGTGGTCGGGCTCGTCATCCGGCTGAAGGTCGAGGAGTCGCAGGACTTCGCCGCCGCCAAGGAGCGTCAGCTGGTGGTCAAGGCGCCGCTCGTGACCGCGCTGCGCACGGCACCCACGCTCGTGTTCTTCGGCGTCCTCGCGTCGATCATGGGCATCGCGATGGCGTACTTCAACAACACCTTCCTGCTCTCGTGGGCAACGGGCCCGCTGGGCATCGAGCGCCAGCTCATGCTCAACATCACGCTCGGCATCGC
>NZ_JAPSJA010000012.1 GCF_031178525.1 Microbacterium sp. | reverse complement strand
CGGGTCGATCGGGCATCCTCGGCTCGCACCTGCCGTGGGGGGACCCGCGTCGCGGGTGGGACTTCGTCTCGACCGGGCACGGCGACGTGCCGTGGGAGGACGCGTTCCGCGCGCTCGGCGCGATCGGCTACGCGGGTCCCATCTCGATCGAGTGGGAGGACGCCGGCATGGACCGGCTGCACGGTGCGGCCGAAGCGGTCGGGCGCATCCGCTCGCTCCTCTGGAAGCGCCCCGAGGCGTCGTTCGACGCCGCGTTCAGCAACCAGTAGAGCCGCGAAGGTGCGGTGTGTGCACGAAGCGGCGCGCTTCGCGGTGCAGACGCCGCACCCCCGCCGCGCGCTGAGCCGTCGGGCCCGGGCCACCGCGCGCGGTGGATCAGCTGCTGAGCCAGATCACGTCGGCGGCGGCCGCGGGCAGGTCGACGGGGGCGCCGCCGATCTCGACGCCCGTCGCGGTGACCCGCACCTCCTGACCGACCGCGATGCCGGCGCGCTCGATGAGGCGCAACAGGCCCGGGTCGCGATCGCTCACGCGCAGGATGCGCCCCGCATGCCCCACGGGCGCCTCGCCCAGCAGCACGAAGCTCTCGCGCGCGTCCACCAGGCCCGCGGCATCGGGGATCGGATCGCCGTGCGGGTCGAACCGCGGGTGTCCGAGCCGCTCGTCGATCTTCTGGAGGAGGCGGTCGCTGATGGCGTGCTCGAGCACCTCGGCCTCCTCGTGCACCTCGTCCCACGTGTAGCCGTGCTCCTCGACGAGCCACGTCTCGATCAGGCGGTGGCGACGCACCATCGCGAGCGCACGCCGCTCGCCCTCCGGCGTCAGCCGCACCGCACGGTACGGCTCGTGCGCGACGAGGCCCTGCGCGCTGAGCTTCTTGACCATCTCGGTCACGCTCGACGGCGCGATCCCGAGCTTGCCGGCGAGCACCGACGGCGTGATGGGCGCATCCTGCCACTCGGTGTGCGCGTACACCGTCTTCAGGTAGTCGTCGATCGCGGGCGAGTTCGGCACGGATCGATCGTATTCGGGCCGCTCCGCCGGATCACGCGCCGGTCGCGACCAGCCACAGCAGGATCGAGTTGAGCGCGATGAGGAACGCCGCCGCGGCCGAGCCCGCGATCGTCGTCCAGATGCGGTTGCGGTGGTCGCCGAGCGTGCGACGCTGCGCCGTGAGCCACACGAGCGGCACGAGCGCGAATGGGATGCCGAACGACAGCACGACCTGGCTCAGCACGAGCGCCAGGGTCGGATCGAAGCCGATGGCCAGGATCACCAGGGCCGGCAGCAGTGTGAACAGGCGGCGAGCGATCAGCGGGACGCGCACGCGCAGCAGGCCGTGCATGATCTCGGCACCGGCGTAGGCGCCGACCGACGTGGAGGCCAGGCCGCTCGCGAGCAGGCCGACGGCGAACAGCGTCGCGATCACGGCGCCGAGCCCCTGCGCGATCGCGGCGTGGGCGCCCTCCAAACTGTCGGTGCCGGGCACGCCGGGCAGATTGGCGGCGGCGAGCAGCAGGATCGCGAGGTTGACGGAGCCGGCCACGAACAGCGCGATCGTGACGTCCCACTTCGTCGCGCGCAGGATGCGGCTGACGCTCACGCCGCCCTCGCGGAGCGATCCGTCGCCGAGCGGCGCCATGGGCTGGGGCGAGAAGCGATCCCGCGCGAGAGCGGAGTGCGCGTAGATGGCGTGCGGCATCACGGTCGCGCCGAGGATCGATGCCGTCAGCAGAACGGATCCGGCGTCCTCGAAGCGCGGCACGAGTCCGGACAGGACGGATCCGCCGTCGGGCGGGGCGACGAACACGCCGACCGCGAAGCCGACGGCGATGATCACGAGCAGGCCGATGATGACGAACTCGAAGGTCTTCGCGCCGCGCGTCGACTGCAGCACGAGCAGCGCGAGCGAGACCGCGCCGGTGATGAGGCCGCCCCAGACCAGTGGCACGCCGAACAGCAGGTTCAGCGCGACGGCGCCGCCCAGCACCTCGGCGACGTCGGTCGCCATCGCCACGAGCTCGGCCTGCAGCCAGTAGGCGCGGCGACCCCAGCGGTTCCGGATGCGCCGGCCGAGCAGTTCGGGAAGGCTCTGGCCCGTGACGACGCCGAGCTTGGCCGACAGGTACTGGATGAGCCACGCCATGGTGTTCCCCAGCACGACGACCCACACGAGCAGGTAGCCGTAACGCGCGCCCGCCGTCATGTTGGCCGCGACGTTGCCCGGATCCAGGTACGCGACGCCTGCCACGAGCGCGGGCCCCAGCAGCCACGCCATGCGCGGAGGGCGGGTCGCGGTGCGAGGCTCCGTCGTCGTCATGCGCCCAGTGTGGCAGATTTTTAGGTGCACCGAAAAGCCGGTGCGATAGCCTTCTGCGGTGACGGAACCCATGGACGAGCTGCGCGGCCACGGCGTCGGTCCGTGGCAGGGGGAGTGGCCGCAGGATCCCTTCTATGACCCGGAGCTGCTCGCGCACGGCGATACGCGCAACGTGATCGACCGCTACCGGTACTGGCGCATGGACGCGATCGTCGCCGACCTCGACCAGCGGCGGCATCCGTTCCACGTGGCGATCGAGAACTGGCAGCACGACATGAACATCGGCTCGATCGTGCGCAGTGCCAACGCGTTCCTCGCCGAGACCGTGCACATCATCGGCCGCCGCCGCTGGAACCGCCGTGGCGCGATGGTCACCGACCGCTACCAGCACGTCGTGCACCACGAGGACGTCGTGGCGTTCGCGGCGTGGGCCCGCGCGGAGGACATCCCGATCCTGGCCGTCGACAACGTCGGCGACGCCGTGCCCGTCGACCGCGCGGAGCTGCCCGAGCGGTGCGTGCTGCTGTTCGGTCAGGAGGGCCCCGGCCTGTCGGACGAGGCGCTCGCGGCGGCGTCCGGCCACATCGAGATCACGCAGTACGGCTCGACCCGCTCGATCAACGCCTCGGCCGCCGCCGCCGTGGTGATGTACGAGTGGTGCCGGCGGTATGCGGGCTGAACCGGCCGCGCGCCGCGGCTGACCGCACGGCTTCGACGGGTCAGTCGAGCAGCGGGTCCGCCACCGTGCCGACCACGACGTCGCCGGTGGGGGTCGGCGTCGGCGTGGGGCTCGGCGTCTGATTCGCCGGCGGGGTGGCGGGCTTCGGCGTGGGCGTTGTCGTCGGCGTCGGCTTCGGGCTGCCGGTCGGCTTCGGGGTCGTCGTCGGCTTCGGGGGCGGCGTGCCGGTGGGCGTCGGCGTGATCGTGGGCTTCGGCGTCGGAGTGGGCTTCGGCGTCGGCTTCCCGGTCGGCTTGCCGCTGGGCTTCGCGGTCGGCTTCGGCTTGGGCTTCGCGTCGGGCGAGGTCGTCGGCTTCGGCTCGCTCGGCACGGCGGCGGGGCGAGGCGTCGCGGGTGCGGCGTCGGGCTTCCAGGGCTTGATGACGGGGCGCTTCGACGCGCCACCGAGGTAGATCAGAGGGTCGACGGCGACGCCGCCGACGCGCACCTCGAGGTGCAGATGCGGCCCGAAGCTGCGGCCGGTGTTGCCGACGAGCCCGATCGGGTCGCCCGCCTCCACCCAGTCGCCGGACTCGACAACGCGGCTGCCGTGTGTGAGGTGCCCATAGAGCGTGATCATGCCGTCGATGTGGAGGATCATCACCGCGACGCCGTAGCCGAAGTAGCTCTCGCTCGACAGGATGACCACGCCGGGCGCGGCCGCCCCGATCGGCGTGCCCGCGGCCGCCGCGATGTCGAGGCCCATGTGGCGTCCGTTGCGCGCGCCGAAGCGGTCGGTCATCGTCCCGCCCGCGAGCGGCCAGGTGAGGGTGCCGATCGAGGCCAGGTCGAAGTCCGGGTCCTCCGCGAAGCGCGACAGATCGACGGGGATGCCGGCTTCGATCGCGGCCTTCACGAGCGTGAGGCGCGCGTCGCGGCGGATCTCGTGGAGCTCGTCCGGCGTCGTCGCGGCATAGGGGCTCGCCTCGAGCGCCGGAAGCCCGGCCAGCTGCTCCGCGAGTGCGGTCGCGCCGTCCGGGAGGCCCTCGCCGACGAAGCGCGGCAGCTGCGCCTCCGGCGCGCCGAAGCCTGTGTGCTCCTGGTCGTCCTCGGAGGCGCCGCCCTGAGCCGTGACGTTCAGTGCCGGCTCGGCGACGATCGACACGGTCTCCGCGACCGGCTGCTCGCCCGCTGCCGGAACGGCCGCGCCCGTGGCGGCGACGGCGACCCCCGTGAGCGTGAGTGCCGCCACGACCCGACCCGCGCGTACCGCGAGCACGTGACGCGGACGCGGCGTCACCGGATGCTGTACAGGTCTCGCGATCGGTGGATGCATGGCTCTCCCGGGACCCATCGTGCGCCTCTCGCGTGAGCGAGGGAACCCCCGGGGTGGATTTTCCCGCTGACCGGGGTACCGCTCCCCACCCGGGCGGCGTAGCCTGGCGCCCGACGAGGAGGTCGGCCCATGATCAGCGCACCGCTCATCCGCCCGTTCCTGTGGTTCGACGGCAATGCCCGCGAGGCCATGGAGTATTACTGCGACGTGTTCCCGGACAGCCGGATCGACCGGGTCGACGAGTATCCGGAGGAGGATCTCGACGAGCACTTCCGGGGCATGGCGGGCAAGGTCATCAACGGCCAGTTCACGCTCGCGGGCATCCGATTCGGGTGTCTGGACGGCGGCCCGGCCTTCCGGTTCAGCGAGGCGATCTCGTTCGCGATCGAGTGCAAGGACCAGGAGGAGCTCGACTACTACTGGGGCCGCCTGTCGCACGTGCCGGAGGCGGAGCAGTGCGGGTGGTGCAAGGATCGCTACGGCGTCAGCTGGCAGATCCTGCCCGCCGACATGCACGCCCTCCTGAACTCGCCCGCGCAGGTGCAGGCGATGATGGGCATGAAGAAGATCGACATCGCCCAGCTCGAGGCCCTGACCTTCTGATCGAAACGCTCGCCGGGGTGGCCGACGGCCGCGCGCGAGCGCACCTCGCTGTGACGACCGTCGACCCGCGCTACTCCCGCCCGGCCGACACCCACTGGGGGTCGAACGAGCGGCCCCCGACCACGCGCGGCGCGAGCTCGTCGAGCCGCGCGACGTGAGCGGGCGCGAGCTCCACGTCGATCGCGGCCAGGTTCTCATCGACGCGCTCGGGGGACCGCGTGCCGGGGATCGGCACGACCGGCAGGCCGAGCGCACGGCCCTTGTCGTACAGCCAGGCGAGCGCGAGCTGCGCGGGCGTCACGGCGGCCTCGCTCGCGATCGCGAGCACCTCCTCGAGGATCGGGCGATTCGCGGCGAGCGCCTCGGGAGCGAAGCGGGGGAACTTCGGACGCCCGTCGGCCCCGGTCAGCGTCGCGGCGTCGAACGCGCCCGTGAGCCACTGGCGGCTGAGGGGCGAGTACGGCACGAAGCCGATGCCGAGGTCCCTCGCCGCCGGCAGGACGTGCGCCTCGACATCGCGGCTGACGATGCTCCACTCGCTCTGGACGGCCGCGATCGGATGCACGGACGCCGCGCGCCGGATCTCCTCGCCCGTCGCCTCCGACAGGCCGATGTGCCGGATCTTGCCCTCCTGCACGAGCTCGGCGAGCGCCCCGACGGTCTCCTCGATCGGCACGTTCGGATCCACGCGGTGCTGATAGTAGAGGTCGAGGCGATCCGTGCCGAGGCGGCCGAGGCTCAGCTCGATCTGCTCGCGGACGTAGGCCCGGTCCCCGCGGATGCCGCGCTTGCCGACCCCGCCGCCCGCCACGATCCCGAACTTGCTCGCGAGCTGCACCTCGTCGCGCCGCGTGCGGATCAGCCGCGAGATGATGCGCTCGCTGCGACCCGCACCGTAGATGTTCGCGGTGTCGACGAACGTCGCGCCGCTGTCGACCGCGTGGGTCAGCGTGCGCAGTGCGTCATCGTCCGAGACCGGGCCGTAGATGTCGCTGAGCGACATGGCGCCGTAGCCCTGGGGCGAGACCCGCAGGCCGTCGCCGAGTTCGATCATGTCGGTGGATGTGCGCGCATCTGTCACGCAGGCCACGTTACGACGCGCGCGCGGCGATCCGGTCTCCCACCGTCATCCAGCGACGTCCGCGCACCCGCGCACCGAGGCCGACGGCGCGCGCCGTCATCAGCACGCCGAAGAACGCGACCGTGACCCACGCGAGCCCCGCCGCACCGGCCGGGCCGGCCTGCGTCACGAGCCACAGCGCGGGGAGGAACGGCACCAGGTTCACCACGCCCACGATCGCGAGGTAGCGCGCGTCGCCGGCTCCCATGAGCACGCCGTCGAGCACGTAGACGACGCCCGCGAGCGGCTGTCCGATCGCCATCAGGATCAGCGCGGGCTGGATCAGCGCGGCGAGCTGCGGATCGCCCGTGAAGGCGAGTCCGATCACGCCCGACAGCGCCGCGATCACGAGGCCGAGCGCCAGTCCGAACCACGCGCCCCACGCCAGCGTGCGACGCAGCACGTGGCGCACGGCATCCGGGTCTCCCGCACCGAGGTGCTTGCCGATGAGGGCCTGCGCCGCGATCGCCAGTGCGTCGAGCGCGAAGGCTGCGGTCGACGAGATGGTGAACACCACCTGCCATCCGGCGAGCTCCCGCGTGCCGAGCCCGGTGGCGGCCGCCACCGTCAACAGCAGCGCGAGGCGCAGGCTCACGGTGCGCACGAACAGCCATCCGCCCGCCCGCGCGGAGCCGCGGATCCCGTCGCGGTGCGGCCGCAGCCGGGCGCCGTGACGCCGCGCCCGCCGTCCGACGACCACGGCGTACGCCGCGACCATGCCCCACTGCGCCACGACGGTGCCGGCCGCGGATCCGGCGATGCCCCACCCGAAGCCGTAGATGAACGCGACGTTGAGCACGGCGTTCGCCGCGAAGCCGATGCCGGCGATCCACAGCGGCGTGACCGTGTCCTGCAGGCCGCGCAGCAGGCCCGTCGCGGCGAACACGATCAGCATGGCGGGCAGGCCCCACATCGAGATGCCGAGGTACGTGACCGCCTGCGCCGCCACGTCCGGGCTCGAGCCGAACGCCGCGACGAGCGCCGGCGTCGCGACAAACCCCGCAACGGCGAGCACCGCTCCGATCCCGAGCGCGAGCCACATGCCGTCGATGCCCACGGAGACGGCCCCGCGGGCGTCGCCCGCGCCGAACCGCCGCGCGACGGCCGGCGTGGTCGCGTACGCGAGGAACACCATCAGGCCGACGACCGTCTGCAGCACGGATGACGCGATGCCGAGCCCCGCCAGGGGGGCGACGCCCAGATGGCCGACGAGCGCGGCGTCGACGAGCAGGAACAGCGGCTCGACGACGAGCGAGCCGAGCGCGGGCACCGCGAGCCGCAGGATGTCGCGATTCAGGGCGGCGGGACGGGTCACCGTTCGAGGCTAGTGCGGGGTGGCGACACGGCGCCGCCGCGGGCGGCACGGCATCGGACGACGCTGGGCCCTCAGCGGCTCACGGGGTCGGCGCCCCCCGAGCGCAGCCAGGCGAGGTCCGACGGGGTCGGCGCCGCCTCCCAGTCGCCCTCGGCCGTGCAGGCGAGCGCGCCGCACGCGACGGCCGTGTCGAGCCGCGCGCCCGCGTCCGATCCGCGTGTCAGCTCGTACAGCCAGCCGGCGACGAACGCATCGCCCGCCCCGACCGTGTCGACGACGCTGACACGCACGGCGTCACGGCGCGCGCGCTCGCCGGAGGCCGAGGCGTATGTCGCGCCCCGCTCGCCGAGCTTCACGATCGCATGAGCGGCGCCGAGGCCGAGCAGGGCGTCCAGCTGACGCTCCGGGTCCGTCTCGCCGGTCACCAGGTGCGCCTCGTCGTCGCCGGCGAACACCACGTCGGCCCGGGCGGCGAGCCCTCGATAGGCCTCCGTCGCGGCGGCGGGTCCGCTCCACAGGGACGCGCGATGGTTCACGTCGAACGACACCAGCACGCCGGCGGCCTTCGCGTGGTCGATCGCGGCGTGCACGGCAGCGAGGGGTCCGGCGCCGAGCCCCGCGGAGATGCCGGTGACGTGCAGCACCCGCGCCGCGGCGACCACGTCCGCCGGCACATCCTCCGCCTGGAGGCGGCTGCCCGCCTGGCCCTGCCGGTAGTACGTGATCCGGCTCGTGCCGGGATGCGGCCGCTCCTTCAGCATCAGCGCGGTCGCCGCGCCCCCGTCGACGACCGCGTGGGTCTCGACCGACTCGGCGCGCAGCTCGCGCGCGATCAGCTCGCCGACCGCGTCGGCGCCGATCCTGCCGATCCAGCCGGCCGCGCCGCCCAGACGGGCCACGCCGATCGCGACGTTGCTCTCCGCGCCGCCGAAGCCGAGCCGCATGTCGCGCACCTGCTGAAGCCGGCCCGTGCGCCCGGCCACGAGCAGGCCGAGGCTCTCGCCCAGAGCGAGCACGTCGAGGCGGCGGGCCGGCCCGGTCACGACGACAGCTCCACGGCCTCGCGCGCGGCCGCCGCGACCGCGTCGGCGCCCTCGGCGGCCGCCGAGACGATCCAGCTGCCGCTCGCGGCGAACACCGCCGGGTGGGCGAGGTGCTCGGCGAGGTTCGCGGGGCGGATGCCGCCGGAGGGCATGAAGCGCACGTCCCGGTAGACGTCGGCGTAGGCGCTCAGCACCTGCAGCCCGCCGAACGCGCCGGCCGGGAACAGCTTCAGCCGCGACAGTCCCAGCGCCATCGCCGCCTGCACCTCGGTGGGCGTCAGCACGCCGGGAACGACGGGGAGGCCCGCGTCCTGGACGTATCGGACCACCTCCGCGTTCAGCCCGGGCGTGACGACGAAGGCGGCGCCGAGGTCGATGACCTCTCTTGCCTGATCGACGGTCAGCACGGTGCCGGCGCCGACGAGGAGGTCGCCGCGTGCCGCGAGGCGGGCCAGGGCCGACGTGCCGAGGTCACCCCGCAGCGCCACCTCGACCACGGGCAGCCCGCCCGCGACGAGTCCGTCGCCGATCGCGTCGACGTGCGATGCGTCCGTGATCGACGCCAGCGGCACCACGCGATGCGTGAACAGCGGGTGGCCGAGGTCGGTGGCGGTCATCGGCCCATCCAGCCGCCGTCGACGGGCAGCACCACGCCGGAGACGTAGTCGGCGGCGCGGCTGGCGAGGAACACGGTCGCGCCGCCCAGATCGCTCGCCTCGCCCCAGCGCCCCGCCGGGATCCGCTCGAGGATCGAGCGAGAGCGGTCGGCGTCGTCGCGCAGCGCCTCGGTGTTGTCGGTCGCGATGTACCCGGGGGCGATCGCGTTGACGTTGACGTTCTTCGACGCCCACTCGTTCGCGAGCGCCTTGGTGAGGCCGGCGATGGCCGACTTCGCCGCCGCATAGCCGGGCACGTTGATGCCGCCCTGGAAGCTCAGCAGGCTCGCGGTGAAGATGATCTTGCCGCCGCCGCGACGGATCATTCCGGCGCCGACGAGCTGCGACAGTGCGAACTGGCTGTTGAGGTTGACGTCGATCACCTCGTCCCAGAACTCGGCGGGGTGCTCGGCGGCGGGCGCGCGACGGATGGTGCCGGCGTTGTTGACGAGGATGTCCGCGCGATCCGCGACCGTGCGGCCGAACTCGGCGACGGCCTCGCGGCTGCGGAAGTCGACGGCGTGGCCCTCGAACTGCCGACCCAGCTCCCGCACGCGGCGTCCGATCGCACCGCCGTCGGACTCCTGGCTCGCGGAGGCGCCGATGATGTCGGCGCCGGCCTGCGCCAGGGCCTCGGCCATCGCGAAGCCGATGCCGCGGCGCGCGCCCGTGACGACGGCCGTGCGTCCGGTGAGGTCGAAGAGGTCGGTGGTCATGCTGCTGCTCCTTAGAAGGGCGAGGCGGGAAGAAGGTCGAGCGAGGCGGCTCCGGGCACGCCCGCCTGGTCAGTTCTGGACGTCGATCAGGACCTTGAGCGCCTGAGCGCTCGTCAGCGTCTCGAAGGCGGCGAGGGTGTCCGACAGCGGCACCGTCGCGCTGATCAGCTCGTCCGCTGGCACCGCACCGGCGGCGATCAGCGCGATGGCGCGATCGAAGTCCTCGCGCTCGTACACGCGAGCGCCGAGGAGCTCGAGCTCCCGCCAGAACACGCGGTGCAGGTCGATCGGGACGGGCTTCGGGTGGATGGCGACCATCACGAGACGGCCGCGCGTGCGGGCGTGATTCGTGGCGTCGAGCGCCGTCGCCGCGAGCCCCGCGACCTCGAAGACGACGTCCGCGCCCGCGCCCCCCGTGCGCTCCTGCACGATCGCCGCAAGGTCCTCGGTGAGCGGGTCGACAGCGTGGGCACCGTGCCGGGCGGCGAACGCGCGGCGGTCGGCGTTAGGCTCCGCGAGGATCACGTCGGCGCCGGTCTGCCTGGCCACGAGAGCGATGAGCTGGCCGATCGGGCCGCCGCCGATCACCAGGGCCGTCTCGTTCGCGACGAGGCGCGAGCGGCGCACGTCGTGAGCGGCGACAGCGAGGGGCTCCACGAGCGCGGCGTGCTGCAGCGACACGCCCTCGGGGAGCGGGATGACAAGGCGCGCGGGCACCGTCCAGAGCTCCTGCATCGCGCCCGTCGTCTCGATCCCGACGAAGGCGAGGTTCTGGCAGATGTGCTGGTGCCCCGCCCGGCATGCGGGGCAGTCGCCGCACCAGTCCAGCGGCATCACGGTCACGATGTCGCCGGGCTTCACGCCGTCGACGCCGTCGCCGACGGCCTCCACCGTGCCGCTCATCTCGTGGCCGATCGCCTGCGGCGGCGAGACGCGCTGGTCCATGTGGCCGTGCAGGATGTGCAGATCGGTGCCGCAGATGCCGCAGTAGGCGACCCGGATCTGCACCTGGTCCTCGCGCGGTGGCGAGACCGGGTCCTGACCGATCTCGATCCGTCCTTCGCCCGCGTACTTCGCCGCGCGTCCTCCGCCGGCGTACTCCTGTGCACGCACCTGGTCTCCCCTCTGAGATCGTGCGCCGTGTGATCGGCTCCGAGTTTTGAAACAGGATTCCATTTGAAGTCCCGTGTGGTGAAACTCGGTTCTATGTGGGTAGAGTAGCCGACGATTCAACCGCCGGCGCAAGGGCGCCCGGCGGACTCAACGAGGAGGATTCCCATGCACAAGCGGATTCTTGCCGCATCGGCGGCCGCCGTCCTGGCCCTGTCGCTCGCCGGCTGCGCGTCCGGCGGCGACAGCGGATCGGGCGGGGAGTCGCGCGTGTTCCGCGTCGCGTTCAACCAGAACACCGAGCACCCGCAGGCGCAGGCCATCCTGGAGCTGTCGGACAAGCTCGAGGAGGCGACCGACGGCCGCTACTCGCTGGAGCTCTTCCCCGACGGCACGCTGGGGGCCCAGGAGGCGACCATCGAGCAGGTCCAGTCGGGCACGATCGACTTCGCGCTCGTCGCCGGCTCGCTGCTCGAGAGCTTCAATCCCGACTTCTCGGTCGTGAACCTGCCGTACGTCTACGAGTCGCCCGAGCACCAGATGTCGGTGCTCAACGACCGCGAGATCGTCGGCGACCTGTACGACTCGCTGCTCGAGGACAACATGAAGGTGCTCACGGCGTACCACGGCGGCGTGCGCAACGTGTACACCGACAAGGCCATCGAGACCCCGGCGGACCTCGCCGGCGCCAAGATCCGCGTCATCGGATCCGAGACGAACGTGCGGATGATGGAGCTCATGGGCGGCGTCGGCACGCCGATGGCCCAGGACGAGGTCTACACCGCCATCCAGTCGGGCGTGATCGACGGCGGCGAGAACAACGAGCTGATCTACTCCTCGCTGTCGCACGACGAGATCGCGCCGTTCTACTCGTCCACGCAGCACCTGATGATGCCGGACTACCTCGTGGCCAGCCCCACGGTCTGGGACGGCCTGGACGAGGAGACCCGCGGCATCTTCGAGGAGCTCCTGACCGAGTCGGTCGACACCGAGCTCGCCGCGTTCGACACCGCCGTGTCGGAGGCGAAGGCCGCCTCGGAGGAGGCCGGCGCCACGTTCGTCGAGTCCGACGTCGACGCGTTCCGGGAGGCCGTGCTGCCGCTCCACGAGGAGCTGGTGACCACGCCCGCCACGCAGGAGATCTACGACGCGATCGAGGCCGCGCGCGGCTGATCCGCGCACACACCACCCTGAGGAAGTCCATGACCATCGTCAGACGCTGGCTCGATCGCATCCTGCGAGCCCTCTGCATCCTCCTGTTCGCCGCGCTCGTGCTGCTTGTCGTATGGCAGGTGTTCACGCGCCTCGTGCTCGGTCAGCCGAGCGCGTGGAGCGAGGAGGCCGCGCGGTACACGTTCGTGTGGGCGAGCATGATCGGCATCGCGATCGCCGTGGGCGAGAAGGCCGACGTGGTCATGGACTTCCTGGTGGAGAAGCTGCCCAGGGCGGCCCAGCGGGTGGTCGACATCGTCGCCTACCTGTCGGTGCTCGCCTTCGCCGCCTACGTCATGGTCTACGGCGGCATCAAGCAGGCCGCGCTGGCGTGGCAGCAGACGAATCCCCTGCTGCCGTTCACCCAGGGACAGCTCTACCTCGCGCTGCCCATCTCGGGCGCGCTGCTCATCTTCTATCTGATCCTCCACATCGCCCACGCGCTGTCCCGCGACTACGCGGGTCGTGAGGGCTTCCATGAGGACCCGGAGGCTGCGACCGCATGATCGATCCCGCGCTCATCGGCGCCATCCTCATCGGCGGGCTGATCGTCCTGCTCGCCATCGGCGCACCCGTCTCCATCTCGATCGGCCTGCCGTCCGCGATCTGCCTGCTGCTCGTCGCCGGCTTCGACAACGGCGCCATGACCTCGGTCCAGCAGATGTTCCGCGGCGCGAACTCGTTCGCGCTGCTGGCGATCCCGTTCTTCGTGCTCGCCGGCGTGATCATGAACAACGGCGGCATCGCGGCCCGGCTGATCAACCTCGCCCGCGTGCTGGTCGGTCGCACGCCCGCCCCGCTCATGCAGTCGAACGTGATCGCGAACGCGATCTTCGGCACGGTGTCGGGCTCGGCCGTCGCGACCGCCGCGGCCGTGGGCTCGACCATGAGCCCGATGCTGCGCAAGGAGGGCTACGACCGCTCCATGGCGGCGGCCGCGAACGTGGCCTCCGCGCCCGCGGGCATGCTGATCCCGCCGAGCAACACGCTCATCGTGTACTCGCTCGCCGCGGGAGGTACCTCGGTCGGCGCCCTGTTCATGGCCGGCTACATCCCCGGCATCCTGTGGGCCCTCGTGTGCGCCGCGGTCGTGTGGTTCTACGCCCGGCGCCATCCCGAGCTGAAGGGGCAGCCGTTCCCGGGCTGGGGCGTGTTCTTCTCGACCGTGCTGCAGGCGCTGCCGTCGCTCGGTCTCATCGTGGTCGCGATCGGCGGCATCGTCGCCGGGTTCTTCACGCCCACCGAGGGCTCGGCGATCGCGGTCGTGTACGCCCTCGTGCTGTCATTCCTCTATCGCACGATCCATCCGCGCGATCTCGCCGGCATCCTGTACGACGCCTGCCGCACGAGCGCGATCGTGATCTTCCTGATCGCCGTGTCGTCGATCATGGGCTACGTCATGACCTACGCGCGGCTGCCGCAGCTGATCGCGGACGCGCTGTTCGGCTGGACCGACTCCAAGGTCGTCGTGCTGCTGATCATGATGGTGCTCCTGCTGCTGATCGGCATCCCGCTGGATCCCACGCCCGCGCTGCTGATCTTCGTGCCGATCTTCCTGCCCATCGCAGTCTCGTACGGCATCGATCCCGTGCACTTCGGAATCATGATGGTCTTCAACCTCTCGATCGCCGTGATCTCTCCGCCATCCGCGCCGGTGCTGTTCGTCGGCACGCAGGTCGCGAAGGCGAGGCTCGAGCCCGTGATCGTAAAGATGGTGCCGTTCCTCATCGCGCTGATCGCGATGCTGTTCGTCGTCGTCTTCGTCCCCGACCTGTCGCTGTGGCTGCCGCGCCTGGTCGGACTCGTCAACTGACCCCACCCGTCTTCGAGGAGGACACATGGCATCCCGCATGCGCGGCCCCGTCGCCGCAGAGCAGATCCCCGGCTTCACGCAGCAGGACCTGCGCGATCGCTTCCTGGTCGAGAGCCTGCTGGTCCCCGGCGCCTTCGCCGCGGTGCCGACGCACTACGACCGCGTGGTCGCCGTGGGCGCCGTGCCCACGGCGGAGCCCATCGCGCTCGCGACGATCCCCGAGATCCGCTCGGAGTTCTTCCTCGAGCACCGCGAGATCGGCATCGTCAACGTCGGCGGGGCGGGCACCGTCACCGCCGACGGCACCGAGTTCCGGATGGAACGCGAGGCGGTGCTCTACCTCGGCCGCGGCACGCGGGAGGTGACCTTCGCCTCCGACGACGCCGCGAGCCCGGCGAAGTTCTACGGGTTCTCGGCCCCCGCGCACACGGCGTTCCCGAACACGCTGGCCACGCCCGACGAGGGCACCATCCGCGAGCTCGGCGACCAGCTGACCTCGAACCGGCGCACGCTGCGCCAGGTCATCCACGAGAACGGGATCCGCAGCTGCCAGGTGGTCATGGGCGTCACGCGCCTGCACCCCGGCAACATGTGGAACACGCTGCCCTCGCACACGCACGAGCGCCGCACGGAGTTCTACCTCTACTTCGACGTCGCCGAGGACGCGCGCGTGCTGCACCTCATGGGCGAGCCCACCGAGACGCGGCATATGCTCATGGCGAACGAGCAGCTGGTCATGTCGCCGAGCTGGTCGATTCATTCGGGCGTCGGATCCCAGGCCTACGCGTTCGTGTGGGCCATGGCCGGCGAGAACCAGTCGTTCGACGACATGGATCACGTCCAGATCACCGAGCTGGTGTAGGCGAGCGGGACGCGGGCGGAGGGGTCGATGGATCTGCTGACGGAGAAGCACGCGCCCTCGACGGGCGCGAGCCACAAGACGCTGCGGGTGCTCGAGGCGGCGCTGCTGACGGAGCGCTTCACCGACATCGTCGACGCGGCGGAGCTTCCGAAGTCGACGGTGCACCGCATCCTCGCAACGCTCGTCGAGGAGGGGTTCGTCGCGGGCGACGCGGACGCCGGATACCGTCCCGGCCCGCGGTTCATGACGCTCGCGGGGCGCGCGCTTTCGGGTCTGGACATCTCGCAGCTCGCGCAGCCCGTTGTCGACCGGCTCGTGGCGGAGGTCGACTGCACCGTTCACGTGGGCGTCGTCTCCGGGGACGAGATGGTCTACATCATCCGCACGGACTCCTCGAAGCCGTATCGGATGCGCTCGCGCGTGGGCCTGGCGATCCCCAAGCACTCGACGGGCATGGGCAAGGCCGCGATGGCCTATCTCACCGACGACGAGGTCGCCGCCTACGTCGAGCGCAACGGGCTGCCCGCTCGCACCGACGCGACCATCACCGACCTGGCGTCGCTGCGAGAGGTGCTGGCGGACGTGCGTGCGAAGGGCTACGCGCTCGACCTCGGCGAGAACGAGGCAGGCACGGTCTGCGTCGCCGCGCCCATCCGCGATCACACCGGGCGGGTCACGCACGGGCTGTCGATCTCCTCGATCGCCCTCGAGCACCCGGGACGCTCGATCGAGGAGCTCGCACCGCACGCGATCCGCGCGGCCGACGAGATCTCCCGCCTGCTCGGCGCGTCGCGCTGAGCCGGCCCATCCGCCCGCGATGAGCGCGGCCGCCCGCCGGCGACCCCGATGCCGCCCATAGGGTGGGATGCATGACGGACACCACGGCTGCACCGCTTCGATCCGGGATCGCGCTCGAGGAGCTGAGCGACGAGATCCGGCCGCAGGACGACCTGTACCGCCACGTCAACGGCGCGTGGATCGAGCGGACGGAGATCCCGGGCGACAAGGCGCGATGGGGCTCGTTCCATCTGCTCGCCGAGCAGGCGGAGAAGCACGTGCACGCCATCATCGAGGACTCGCAGCAGGCCGAGCCGGGCACCGACGCCCGCAAGGTGGGCGACGCGTTCGCGAGCTTCATGGACGAGGAGCGGATCGCCCAGCTCGGCACCGCTCCGCTGGAGGGGCCGCTCGCACAGGCCGACGCCGTGACGGACGTGGCGGGCTTCCTGCGCACGGTGGGCGAGCTCGACCGTCAGGGCGTGGCGAACCCGATCGGCGTGTTCGTCGAGCCGGATCCCGGCGACCCCACGCGCTACGTCCCGTTCCTCGTCCAGGCCGGCATCTCCCTGCCCGACGAGAGCTACTACCGTCTGGAGAACTTCGCCGGCACCCGTGCGAGGTTCCGCGAGCACGTCGAGCGGATGCTGCAGCTCGTCGGTGTCGCGGATGCCGCGCAGCAGGCTGAGCGCGTCGTCGCGCTCGAGACCGAGATCGCGTCGCACCACTGGGACAACGTGCGCAGCCGTGACGCGGTCGCGACCTACAACCTGAAGTCGTGGGAGGACATCCAGCAGCTCACGCGGCTCGATCTGACGCCGTGGCTCGAGGGCGTCGCGCCGGGCGACCCCACCGCGTTCGCCGAGGTCGTCGCGTACCAGCCGTCGTTCCTCGAGGGCCTCGGCACGCTGCTGACGCAGGAGCGGATCGACGACTGGAAGGCGTGGCTGCGCTTCAAGATCGTGCGCGCCGCGGCGCCGTATCTGCCCGAGCCGTTCGTGCAGGAGAACTTCGCGTTCAACGGCACCGAGCTCACGGGCGTGCCCGAGATCCGAGAGCGCTGGAAGCGCGGGGTCGCGCTCACGGAGGGCGCACTCGGCGAGGCCGTGGGGCGCGTGTACGTCGAGCGGCACTTCCCGCCCGCCGCCAAGGCGGCGATGGACGAGCTCGTCGCGAACCTGATCGAGGCGTACCGCCAGAGCATCACGACGCTCGAATGGATGGGCGCCGAGACGCGCGAGCGGGCGCTCAAGAAGCTCGACGCGTTCGTGCCGAAGATCGGCTACCCGGTGAAGTGGAAGGACTACTCGGCGCTCGAGATCGACCCGACCGACCTGCTCGGCAACGTCCGACGCGCGAGCGCGTTCGAGCACGACCGCCAGATCGCCAAGGTGGGCAAGCCCATCGACCGCGACGAGTGGTTCATGACGCCCCAGACCGTCAACGCGTACTACAACCCGCTCATGAACGAGATCGTCTTCCCGGCCGCGATCCTGCAGTACCCGTTCTTCGACCCCGAGCGCGACGACGCCGCCAACTACGGAGGCATCGGCGCCGTGATCGGCCACGAGGTGGGCCACGGCTTCGACGACCAGGGCAGCCGCTACGACGCGGACGGCTCGCTCAAGGACTGGTGGACCGAGGCGGACCGCGCCGCGTTCGAGGAGCGCACGAAGGCGCTCATCGCGCAGTACGATGCGCTGACGCCGCTCGGTCTGGACGAGTCGCACAAGGTCAACGGAGCGCTCACGATCGGCGAGAACATCGGGGACCTCGGGGGGCTGGGCATCGCTCTCAAGGCGTACGAGCTGTCGCTCGGAGGTGCGGAGGCGCCCGTCATCGACGGCTACACGGGCGTGCAGCGCCTGCTGCTGTCCTGGGCGCAGGTGTGGCAGCAGAAGGGCCGCGACGCCGAGACCGTCCGCCTGCTGACGATCGACCCGCACTCGCCGAACGAGTTCCGCTGCAACCAGATCGTGCGCAACATCGACGCGTTCTACGACGCGTTCGGCGTGACAGAGGCGGATGCGCTGTGGCTGCCCCCGGAGGAGCGCGTCAGCATCTGGTGACGGCGGGCCGGGCGCGCGCCGCCCGCGTCGCGTCGCTCGCGGCCCTGCCGCGCGCGGGTCAGACGGACAGCAGGCCGCGGATGCCGCGCACCGACACGGCGCGGAAGCCGGCCGACCGCAGGTGCGCGAGGATCTGCGGCTCCCGGCGCGCCAGCAGCAGCCCGCGCCGGATCAGGAACGGCACGGGCTTGCGGTGCTCGCGCACGTCCCGCACGAACCTCAGCACCATGGTCAGCCACCGGGAGCGGTGCACGCAGACGGCATCCGCGAGGATGCCCAGCCGACGCGCATCCGCCGCCACCTCCGCCACGAACACGCCCTCCGCGACGAAGCGCGTGTGCCCGGCCAGCTCCAGCGTGCGGACGCCGACCGGGCCGTTCGCCGCGATGTCGTAGATCGGCACCTCGGCCCGGCCCGTGCGGGCGAGCTGCACGAGCGCGTCGAGAGCGCGGTCGCGGTGCCACGATGCGGGGTGATCCCAGTCGACCTGGCCGCTGCCCAGGCGGGGCAGCGCGGGGTCGTCGCCCGAGCGGTAGAAGTCGTCGAGGCGCAGCAGGGGCAGGCCCGACTGCTCGGCGAGGCGGGACTTGCCGCATCCGCTCGGTCCGCCGATCAGGACGACCTGGGCGAGGGGAGCAGCGGGTTCTGACGGCACGGACAGCCATTCTGCCTGAGCGTGCCTGAGGATCCGTCACGGTTGCGTCTCAGGCGGGCGCTGGCGTCTTGACGAAACGACGACCGAGTGTCTAGATTCATCGAAGCGGTTCGACGCATTCCGGATCCCCAACCGGATGAGCGAACGGACCTGTCGTCCATCACGAGGGAGTGAGATGACCCAGCGCCATATTTCCCGACGAGGAGCGAGCGCGTGACCACGCAGGCGGTGCTCCAGGCCGTCTCCGTGTCCGAGGCCGCCCCCGAGAACACGCCGGACAGCACGCGACGCACCCGCGGCCGCCGCAGGACCGGACGGAAGTCCTTCGGGCTCTTCCTGTGCATCCTGCCGTTCCTGGCGCTGGTGTTCCTGTTCTCCTACTTCCCGCTCTACGGCTGGATCTACTCGCTGTACGACTACAAGCCCGCGCTCGGGCTGGCGGGCAGCGAGTTCGTGGGCCTGCAGTGGTTCGAGCTCATGTTCAGCTCACCCACACAGGTCGCGCAGATCGGCCAGGTGCTCGCGAACACGCTCGCGATGAGCTTCCTCGGCATCGCGACCTCGGTGCTGCCCGTCGCGTTCGCGATCTTCCTGAACGAGGTCAAGGCGCCGTGGTTCCGCAACGCGGTGCAGACGCTCACGACGATGCCCAACTTCATCTCGTGGGTGCTCGTCTACATGATCGCGTTCTCGCTGTTCTCCAGCAGCGGCCTCGTGAACGACGTGCTGATGGACTCGGGGCTGATCACCACGCCCGCCAAGTTCCTCGACTCCGGCGGCGAGAACGTCTGGATCACGATGACGCTGTGGAGCCTGTGGAAGACCCTCGGCTGGGGCGCGATCATCTACCTCGCCGCCATCGCGGGGATCGATCCGGCGCTCTACGAGTCGGCCAAGATCGACGGCGCGGGGCGGTTCCAGATCATGTGGCACATCACCGTGCCGCAGCTCATGCCCACCTACATCGTGCTGCTGATGCTGTCGATCGCGAACCTGCTGAACAACGGCATGGAGCAGTACTACGTGTTCCAGAACGCGTTCAACAAGGAGCACATCGAGGTGCTCGACCTGTACGTCTACAACATCGGCATGACCGGCAACAGCCTGTCGATGGCGACCGCGGTCGGCATGCTCAAGAGCATCATCTCGGTCATCCTCCTGTTCACCGTCAACCTGATCGCCAAGCGCACGCGCGGCGCGTCGATCATCTGAGGGCCGACCGATGACCGTCACCGAGACCGCGACGCTCGTCGCTCCGGGCAGGCAGCACGAGGGCAGGCCGGCAGGCCGCACCGCCGGCGACCTGGCCTTCCGCATCCTGAACTACACGGTGTTCGCCGTGCTGGCGCTGCTGTGCGCCTATCCCTTCTACTACCTGATCATCAACTCGGTCAGCGCGAACGACGTCTCGGCGCTGGGCGACGTGCGGCTGTTCCCCGTCGGCTTCCACCTCGAGAACTACGCCGAGATCTTCCAGCTCCAGGGGCTGACGAACGCAACCGCTGTGACCGTCGGCCGCACCGTGCTGGGCACCGCGGGAACCGTGCTCGTCTCCGCGTTCCTCGGCTTCATGTTCACGCAGGAGCGGATGTGGGGCCGCAGCTTCTGGTACCGCTTCACGATCATCACGATGTACTTCAGCGCGGGCCTGATCCCGGTGTTCATCATCATGCGGGCGCTCGGTCTGACGAACAACTTCTGGGTGTACGTGCTGCCGTTCCTCGTGCAGCCGTTCAACATCATCCTGGTCAAGACGTACGTCGAGGCGATGCCGCGCTCGCTGCAGGAGGCGGCCGAGGTCGACGGCGCCAACATCGTGCAGATCTTCTTCCGGATCTACCTGCAGAACATGACGCCGATCCTCGCGACGGTCGCGATCTTCTCGGCCGTCATGCAGTGGAACATGTTCCAGGACACGCTGATCTACATCACGGATCAGAGTCTCTACACGCTGCAGTACCAGCTGTACATGTTCCTCAATCAGGCGTCATCGCTCGCACAAGCCGCGCAGAACGCCGGCGGCAACCTCGGATCCATCGCGGCCGCCGCGACGCAGCAGACGGCGACGTCGATCCGCATGACCATCTCGGTGATCGTGGTGCTGCCGATCATCTTCATCTACCCCCTGTTCCAGCGATTCTTCGTCAAGGGCATCATGCTCGGCGCCGTCAAAGGCTGACGGCCGGGCTCGAACGAAAGGAAGGCAATGAAGCTGAGGAGACTGACGGCCGCGGCCGTCGCAGGGTCGCTCGCGGCCCTGTCGCTCGCGGGCTGCTCGCTCGTGACGGGCGAGCAGGCGCCCCAGGAGTCGGAGGGGTCGAGCTCGGCCGCCTTCCCCGAGAGCTGGGACGAGACGATCACGCTCGACGTGTTCGACGGCCTCGCGAACTACATGGGCATCCAGAGCGGCTGGTTCGGCAAGCTCGTCAAGGACAAGTTCAACATGGAGCTGAACATCATCGCCCCCAACGTGGCGGGCGGCGGCGACACGCTCTACAACACGCGCGTCTCGGCGGGCGAGCTCGGCGATCTGATCATCACGGACAAGGGCGAGAAGCTGGACGAGCTCGTCGCCGGCGGTCTCGTGCTCGACGCCTCCTCGTACTACGACCGGATGGAGAACGCCTCGCGGTTCGACCCGGCCGTCGAGAAGCTCAACGAGGGCAAGGACGGCGTCTTCGCCTTCCCGACGCAGGTGTCGTCGATCAAGCCCACCGAGCCGTCGGAGGGCCTCGAGCCGACCTTCGGCCCGTACGTGCGCTGGGACTACTACGCCGAGCTGGGCTACCCCGAGGTCGACACGCTCGAGGACCTGCTGCCCGTGCTGAAGGACATGCAGGAGGCGCACCCGACCGCGGACAACGGTCAGCCCGTCTACGGCCTGTCGCTGTTCAAGGACTGGGACGGCAACTTCATGAACAACGCCAAGCAGCCCGCGACGTACTACGGCTTCGACGAGATGGGCTTCGTCCTCGCCCACGCGGACGGCTCTGAGTTCCAGAGCATCCTCGACGAGGACTCGGCCTACGTCCGCTCCCTGCGGTTCTTCCAGCAGGCGAACGAGATGGGCCTCGTCGACCCCGAGTCGACAACGCAGAACTACGACACCATGTTCACGAAGTACCAGAACGGGCAGGTGCTGTACTCGTTCTGGCCGTGGCTGGGACAGTCGGCCTTCAACACCCCCGAGAACACCGCCGAGGGCAAGGCGTTCGGCATGGTGAACATGAAGGACCAGAAGATCTTCTCGTACGGCGCCGAGGTGTACGGCGGCAAGCAGATCCTCGCGATCGGCTCGAAGGCCGAGGACCCCGAGCGCGTCGCGGCCTTCATCGACTGGCTCTACTCGCCCGAGGGCGCATACGCCAACGGCGCGCAGACGGGCGCCGCGGCCGGACCGCAGGGCCTGAACTGGGAGCTCAACGCCGACGGCGAGCCCGAGCTGACGGAGTTCGGCATGGAGGCGCTGCTCAGCGGCGAGAACGCGGTTCCCGAGGAGTGGGGCGGCGGCACCTACCGCGACGGCGTCTCGGCGCTGAACGTGCCGGTCGTGCTGCCGGCGGACGTCGACCCGGACACGGGCTTCCCGTACAACTACACGTTCTGGCCGTCGTTCCAGGAGACGCAGCAGAACGAGTTCACGCGGGACTGGTCGGAGCACATGGGCGCCACGTCGACCATGGAGTTCCTGAAGGAGAACGACCAGCTCGCGGTCGGTGCGGGTGCCGGCTACACGCAGCCCGCCGACTCGTCCGAGATCGAGACGCTGCGCAACCAGGTCAAGGCGAAGATCGTCGAGTACTCGTGGAAGATGTCGTTCGCGAGCGACGAGGCCGAGTTCGACGCGCTGCTGTCGGAGCTGCAGGAGACCGCGGAGGGCCTCGGCTACGACAAGGTCTACGAGTTCGATCTGCAGAAGGCGCAGGAGCAGGACGCCGCGCGCAAGGCGGTGGCCGCAGAGTTCGGGTGATGAGGGAGTAGGAAGCGGAGCCCTGCCGAGGTCGATGACCCGGCAGGGCTCCGCCGTGTCCGGCACCCCTCGGTCGAGCGAGCGAAACGCGTCGACACCCGGCGAGCGGGGGAGCTGCGCTGGGTCGCCCGGCGAGCAGGGGAGTGTGGCCCCGGCGGAGCGATCGATCGCGCTCAGGCGCTGTTCGACCGATCAGTACCGGGCGAACACGCCTCGGAAGAGGAACGCCGCGCCGTAGGCCGCGAGCGAGCAGCCGATCGTGAGCAGGATGAAGGTGAACGGCGGGAAGATGATCGCGACGCTGACCGCGGTCGCCGGGATGACGACCAGCAGCATCGTGCGCAGGGGCTCGGCGCCCGGCAGCCGCAGCGCATTCGCGATCGTGGTTCCGGTCGAGACGCGGTAGCGGGCCACGAGCGCCATTCCGTAGAGGAAAGACGCGAAGAGGTACACGGCGCCGAGGAAGGACAGGATCGCGGCGCCGGCCCCGACGGCCGATGCGCTCACGAACCAGAAGACGCCGCTGAAGGCGAGCGCGACGGCGGGCAGCAGGGTCGCTGCAGCGACGAGCGTGGCGCGCAGCGCGTTCGGCAGCAGCGCACGGTAGAAGTCCCGCAGAGGGCGGTCCTGCTCGTCGTCCGAGTAGCGCATCGTCACCTCGAACAGGGCGCTCGTGGCCATCCCGATCGTGACGACGGGCAGGCAGAGCACGAGGTACGAGACGTTCAGCAGCACGAACGTCAGGAAGCCCGTGACGCCCCCGACGATGCGGCCATCCGGGTCCAGGTTCATGCGGTGTGCGTCGAGAGCGTCGGCGGGATCAGGCGCACGCCGGGCGGTCGCGCTCCCGCGATCATGTCGGTGATCGCGTCGGCAGCGGCCGCGCCCATAGCGACCGCCGGGACCGCGATGCTGTCGGTGAGCGAGGGGACAGCGCGCGCCACGTTCTCGGGGCACAGCGCGACGACGGCGGGGGCGCCGGCCGCGTGGACCTCGTGCTCGGTGAGGCGCGCGACGAGGTGCGGCAGCGCGGCCTCGTTGTGGATGAAGAATCCCGTGATCGACGGATCCTCCGCGCGGATCGCGTCGATCGCGGCGACCGCGTCGGCGCCGGCGGGGCACGGGTGCACCGACCCGGCGACGCCCGCGTCATCGCAGGCCGCGACGAAGCCGCGAGCGAGGCGGTCGGCATAGGACGTGTGTCGGGTCATGACCTCCTCGGGCGACCCGATCAGGGCGATGCGGCGGTGGCCGAGCTGTACGAGGCGGTCGACGGCCATCCATCCGGCGCCCTCGAAGTCGAAGTCGACGCACGGCACGTTGCGGCGTCCCGACGGCAGGCCGATCATCACGGCCGGCACGTCGAGACGGGCGAGGGCCGCGATGCGCGGGTCGTCCGACTCGATGTCCATCACGAGCAGCGCATCGACCATCGAGCCCTTCGCCGCACGCTCGAGGCTCTGCGCGTCGTCGCCCGTGAGCAGCAGGATGTCGTATCCGCGCGAGCGCATCTGCGTCACCACGCCCGTGACGATCTCCATCACGACATGCACGTCGACGCCGGGGCGCAGCGGCGCCTGCAGGCCGATCACGTTCGTCGAGCGCGACGCGAGCGAGCGGGCGCCCGCATGGGGCCGGAATCCGAGGGCGTCGATCGCCGCTTCGACCCGCGCGCGCGTGGCGGGCGAGATCGTCCGCTTGCCGCTCATCGCGTACGACACCGTCGAGATCGAAACGCCCGCCTTCTCGGCGACGTCGGCGATCGTGACCATCGTCATCCTTCCGCACCCGACTCGTTGCGCCCGGCTCGTTGCTTCATGCGCCCGTCGTCGTCGACGGAAGCGGGCCCGCGGCGATGCCCACAGGAGGCTCTTGGACATCGCTCTCAACCTATTATAAGGTCTCGCTGTTGAAGCGCTTCGAAAGTTGACGATGGAGTCGAACACGTGATCACCGGCGCCCGCGCACCGCGGACGACAGAGCTCGCCCAGGGCGACGCGTTCGCGCGCCTGTGCGCCGACCGCGGACTGCTGTTCGGCGGCGACTACAACCCCGAGCAGTGGCCGCGAGAGGTCTGGCAGGAGGACGTCGCGCTGATGGAGCGTGCCGGCGTGACGTTCGTCACGGTCGGCGTGTTCAGCTGGTCGACCCTCGAGCCGGAGCCCGGCGCGCGCGAGTGGGCGTGGCTCGACGAGGTGCTGGACCTGCTGCACGGGCACGGCATCGCGGTCGACCTCGCGACGCCGACCGCGTCCCCGCCGCCGTGGCTCGGCATCCTGCACCCCGAGACCCTGCCGGTCGATCGCGACGGCGTGCGCCTGGCGGCCGGATCGCGCAACCAGTTCGCGCCGTCCGCGCGCGCGTACCGGGACGCGGCCCTGCGCATCGCGACCGACCTCGCGGAGCGGTACGCCGCGCATCCCGCCGTGCGGATGTGGCACGTCGGCAACGAGTTCGGTCAGGTCGACTACGGCGACGAGGCGGCGCGCGCGTTCCGCGCGTGGCTGCGGGAGAAGTACGGATCCATCGCGGCGCTCAACGAGGCCTGGGATACGCGCGTGTGGTCGCAGGGCTACCGCGACTTCGACGACATCGTGCCGCCGCGGCGCGCCCCGTACCTGCTGAACCCCGCGCAGACCCTCGATTTCCACCGCTTCACATCCGACGAGCTGCGGGAGTGCTTCCGCGAGCAGCGCGACGCGATCCGGCGGGCCGGGGCCACGCAGCCCATCACCACCAACCTGATGGGCTTCTTCCCGCTCGTGGACGGCTGGTCGTGGGCGGGCGACCTGGATGTGATCGCGGACGACCAGTACCCGGATCCCGCAGTGCCGGACTCCCCGCAGAAGGTCGCGCTCGTGCAGGATCTCGCGCGCTCCCTGGGCCAGGGACGTCCGTGGCTGCTCATGGAGCAGGCGGCGAGCGCCGTGTCCTGGCGGCCGCACAACCTGCCGAAGTCGCCCGCTCGGATGCGGCTGGACTCGCTGCAGGCGATCGCGCGCGGCGCGGACGGGGTCTGCTTCTTCCAGTGGCGCCAGGCACGCGCGGGTGCCGAGCGGTTCCACTCGGCGATGCTGCCGCACGCGGGCGCCGACACGGACGCCTTCCGCGGCGTCGAGCGGCTGGGTGCGGACCTCGCGCGGCTGCGTCCTGTCGTCGGCAGCCGCGTGGACGCGCGCGTCGCGATCCTGTTCGACTGGCAGGGCTGGTGGGCCGGGTCCGAGCCCGCGCGCCCCACGATGCGCCACGACACGATCGAGCAGCTCGAGCGCTGGCACGGCGCGCTGTGGCGCCGCGGCATCGCGACCGACATCGTGCCTCCGGGGGCCGACCTCAGCCGGTACGAGGTCGTGCTCGTGTCGCACAGCTACGTGATCGAGGACGACGCCGCCGACCGGCTGCGGCGCGCGGCCGCGGCCGGCGCGCGCCTCGTGATCGGGCCGTTCAGCGGCGTCGCCGACGCGCACGGCGCCATCCTGACCGGGCGCTCGCCCGTTCCGCTGCGCGACCTGATCGGCGCCAGCGGGGAGGAGTGGGTCGGGCTGCCGGACGACGGCGTGGCGCTGTCCTTCCGGCCGGGCGAGCCGGTCCCGACGACCGCGAGGGCTTCGATCCTCGCCGAGCGGCTGCGGACGGACGGCGCCGAGGTGCTCGCGACGTTCGCCGAGGGCGAGCTCGCCGGCCGCCCCGCCGTCACGAGGAACGACCGTGTCTGGTACCTCGCGGCCGTGGTGTCGGAGGACGTGCTCGCCGCGGTGCTCGACGCCGCCCTCGCGGGCGTGAGCGGCGCGGTGCCGGATCCGCCGCAGGGCCTGGAGGCGGTGCGGCGCGGGGACGCGCTGTTCCTCCTGAACCACGGCGACGCGGCGGCCGACATCGAGGTTCCCTCGGGGTCCGAGGACCTGCTGACGGGACAGAGGACAAGCCGGCGCGCGACGGTCGCGCCGGGCGAGGCGATGGTGCTGATCGAAAGGCGCACGACGTGAAGTTCACCGATGGGTACTGGCTGACGAGGCCGGGGATCACGCCGCTGTACGCGGTCGACGTCGACGACATCCGGGTCGACGAGGCGGCGGGCACGATGACGGTCTACGCGCCGACCGCGCACATCCGGCACCGCGGCGACACCCTGAACCGCCCCATGCTGACGCTGGCGTTCTCGGCGCCCCGCGAGGGCGTCATCCGGGTGCGGGTGCAGCGCCACGCCGGAGCCGTGCACCGCGGCCCCGATTTCGCGACCTTCGCGGAGGAGTCCTTCCGCCCGGGGATCGCGGTCGACGACGAGGCGGGTGTGCTGACGGCTGGCGACCTGCGCGTGCGCGTCGAGCGTGGCGGGGCGTGGCGGTTCGCGTTCGAGCACGTCGACGCCGGGGGCGCCAGCACCGTCCTCACCACGTCGCTGCCGCGGTCCGTCGGTCACATGACGGGTTCCTCATCCACGGGCTCTGACCGATCCGGATCCGCGAGGGACGGCGGCGCGCCGCAGACCTGGGTGCATCAGCAGCTCTCGATCGAGCCCGGCGAGCGGGTCTACGGTCTCGGCGAGCGGTTCGGCGCGTTCGTGAAGAACGGCCAGGTCGTGGAGTCGTGGAACGCGGACGGCGGCACGTCGAGCGAGCAGGCGTACAAGAGCGTGCCGTTCTACCTGACGAGCCGCGGCTACGGCGTGTTCGTCGACGACCCCTCCAACGTGTCGTTCGAGGTCGGCTCCGAGGTCAACTCGCGCGTGCAGTTCTCGACCGAGGGCGAGACGCTCGACTACTACGTGATCGCGGGCCCGACCCCGAAGGACGTGCTGCGCCGCTACACCGCGCTCACGGGGCGCCCGGCGCGGGTGCCGGCGTGGTCGTTCGGGCTGTGGCTCACGACGTCGTTCACCGCGAGCTACGACGAGGCGACCGTCAACGAGTTCGTCGACGGCATGGCTGAGCGCGACATCCCGCTGAGCGTGTTCCACTTCGACTGCTTCTGGATGCGCGAGTACCAGTGGACCGACTTCACGTGGGACGACCGCGCGTTCCCCGATCCTGCGGGCCAGCTCTCGCGGCTGCACGAGCGCGGTCTGCACGTGTCGGCATGGATCAACCCGTACATCGCGCAGCGCTCGGCGCTGTTCGCCGAGGCTGCCGAGAAGGGCTATCTGCTCAAGCGCACGGACGGC
>NZ_JAPSJA010000382.1 GCF_031178525.1 Microbacterium sp. | reverse complement strand
GTCCTCGACGAGCCGGCGCACGATCTCGAACTGCTTGGCGTTCTGCAGCGGGCCGAGGACGTTGCCGCCCTCGATGCCGTTGCCCATGGGCATCTGCGAGGCCACGGCCGCCAGCGCCTCGACCACCCGGTCGTAGATCGAGTCGTGCACGTACAGGCGCTTGAGTGCGGCGCACGTCTGTCCGGTGTTGATGAAAGCCCCCCAGAACAGGCCCTCGGCGATCGCGGCCGGGTCGGCGTCCGGCAGCACGATGCCGGCGTCATTGCCGCCCAGCTCGAGCGTCAGCCGAGCGAGGTTCGCGCCTGAGGCCTCGACGATCTTCCGCCCCGTCGCGGTCGAGCCCGTGAACATGACCTTGTCGACGTCCGGGTGCGACGCCAGTCGCGCGCCGACCTCCCGATCACCCGATACGACAGGGATCAGGACGTCGCCGGGCAGCACGTCGTTGATCACCTGCACCAGGGCCAGCACGCTCAACGGCGTGTACTCACTCGGCTTGATCACGACCGTGTTGCCCATCCGCAGCGACGGCGCGACCTGCCAGATCGCGATCATGAGCGGCCAGTTCCAGGGCCCGATCGCAGCCACGACTCCCAGCGCGCGATAGGTGATCTCCGCGATGTCGTTCTCTCCGTCGCTGATCACCTGTGTTCCGAGCTCGGCGGTGGCCGTCTCGCGCAGCCACATCGCACATGCTCCGAGCTCGAAGCGCGCGTTCGGGCCGTCCAACGGCTTTCCCTGCTCGCGAGAGAGCAGATGCGCCAGTTCCTCGGCGTGCGCATCGATCGCGTCGGCCGCCTGCAGCAGAAGTGCACTGCGCGCGTCATGGCCGAGCGCCTCCCACGCGGGCTGGGCCGTCTTGGCACGCGCTACGGCGGCGTCCACGTCGGCGACGCCGTGCTCGGGCGACCAGCCGATGGTCTCGCCGGTCGCGGCGTCGGGGATCGCGCGACCGGTCTCGGGCGCGACCTGCACGCGCTCCAGCAGGCTGACGGCGACAGCGTTGTCGGTCATCGGAGAGCTCCTTCACTCATCGATCTCGCCGTCTCGCCCGGGTCGGCGGCGGCTGCTCGAAACCATATCTGATCGCGCGCTCAAAAAAAAGCCTGGTTTCGGGTTCGATTATCGAACGCGAAGCGGCCTAGGATCGGAGGACGCCGACGATCGGAGAGCCCCGTGACGCCCGAGTCCGCCGCCCCCGCGCAGGCCGGTTCGCAGACCCTCAGCCGGGGCATCCGACTGCTCGAGATCCTCGCGGCGGGCGACCGCGCGATGTCCATCGACGAACTGGCGGCCGCGCTCGGCGTGCACCGGTCGGTCGCCTACCGGCTGCTGCGCACGCTCGAGGAGCACAGCCTGGTGACGCGCGCCGCGGGAGGCCTCGTGTCGCTCGGCGCGGGGCTTGCGGCGCTGGCCTCGAGCGTGTCGCGCGACCTGCAGGCCGCCGCCTCTCCCGAGCTCGCCGAGGCGGCCGACGAACTGGGCATGACGTGCCTGCTTGTGATGCTCGAGTCCGGTGAGGGCATCACGGTGGTCAGCACCCGACCCCGTCGGGCGGTCGCTGTCTCGTACAACCCGGGCCACCGGCACCCGATCACGCGCGGCGGCCCCGGCAAGGCGATGCTCATGGAGCTGGCGGACGCCGCGTGGCCCGAGGACGCGTCGCCCGAGCTGCGCGCGGAGATCGAGCAGAGCCGCGCACGCGGCTACGCGACGAGCCACGACGAGGTCGTGCCCTCGCTGTGGTCCGTGGCCGTGCCGCTCGTGCTGCCCGGCCAGCCGCTCGCCTCGGTCGCCGCGATCCACGTCTCGCTCACACATCCCGAGGCGGAGATCGCCGAGCGGCTGCATG
>NZ_JAPSJA010000127.1 GCF_031178525.1 Microbacterium sp. | reverse complement strand
GGTGCCGCGCACGGCGAGCGTGTCCCGCCGGCCGCTCCGGATGCCGGAGAGCCCGCGCTCCGTCTCCGCGGCTTCGCGGCCGAGGGGCTCGCGCCCGTCGATCTCGACGTGCAGCCGGGCGAGATCGTGTGCCTGTACGGGCTGATCGGCTCCGGGCGCACTCGGCTCATGGAGACCCTTTTCGGCCGCAGGCCCTCGCACGGCGATGTGAGGGTGGACGGACGCCCCGTGCGACTGCGCACGCCGGACGATGCGCTGCGCGCGGGTGTGGCGCTGGTTCCCGGTGACCGCGCCAAACAGGGGCTCTTCGGCACGCTGCCGGCGGCGGAGAACATCGTCACGCGCGCGATGGGAGCGCTCGGCCGCTTCGGCGCGCGCGACTTCGCCGCGGAGCGCGGCCTGGTCGCCCGCGCGTTCGAGGCGATGTCGGTGCGACCGGCCACTCCCGAGCTCGCCGCCGCCCGGTTCTCGGGAGGCAACCAGCAGAAGATCCTGATCGGACGATGGGTCAATGCGGCCTCGCGGGTGCGGGTGCTGCTGCTCGACGATCCCACGCAGGGCGTCGACGTCGGCGCGCGCGCCGAGATCTACGAGACCATCCGCGCGCTGGCGGCGCAGCGACGCGTGGCGGTCGTCTATGCCACGAACGAACCCGAGGAGGTCCTCGCGCTCGCGCACCGCTGCGTCGTGATGCGCGACGGCGCCGTCGTCGAATCCGTCGCCCTGCATGGCGCCGACGAGGAATCCCTGCTCGCCCTCATCCATCACGAGCCCGCGCTCGCCTGATCACGTCTGGAACGCTCATGAACCGATCCTTCGTCTCACGCCTGACCCACGGCGTGGTCAACAACCCGCTGGTCGTGCTGCTCGTGCTGATGGTCGTCGTCGTCCAGGTCGTGACGGGCGCGCAGCTGAATCCCGCGAACCTGCGCGGCGTCTTCCTCGACGTGTCGGTGATCGCGATCGCCGCCGTGCCCGTCGCGATGCTCGTCATCGCGGGTTACATGGACCTCTCTGTGGGTTCGACCCTCGCGCTCGGCGGCGTCACCGCGGGCATCACGCTGCGCGAGACCGGATCGCCCGTCCTGGCGATCGTGATGGCGGTGGTGGCAGGCGCCCTCGTGGGGCTCGTCAACGCCGTGCTGGTCACCGTGGTCGGGCTGTCGTCGTTCATCACCACGCTCGGAATGCTGACCGCCGCGCGCGGCGTCGCCCAGCTGCTCGCGCCGCTTCCTGTCTCCGGCTTCGATGTGGGCTTCACCGCGCTCGGGATCGGAGCGGTCGCCGGCGTCCCCGTCCCGGCGGTCATCGCCGTCGTGCTGCTGCTCGCGGCCGGGGCGTTCCTCACGCTCACACCGGCAGGACGCCACGTGTACGCGATCGGCGTGAACCGTGAGGCCGCCTACCTGTCGGGCGTGGCGATCCGCCGCATCCCGTTCGTCCTCTATCTGGTGTCGGGATCCGCGGCGGGTCTCGCGGGCGCGATCACGGCGGCCCGCCTCAACAGCGCACCCGCCGGTCAGCTGGGTTCAGGGTTCGAGCTCGCGGTGCTGACCGCCGTGCTGCTCGGGGGCGTCGCCCTCACCGGCGGCGCCGGCAACATGCTCGGCGTGCTCGTCGGAGTGCTCTTCATGGGCATGCTGACGAACGGGCTCACGCTGCTGGGGGTGCCGACGTTCTGGCAGAGCGTCGCAAGCGGCGTGGCACTGATCCTCGCCATCGCCATCAGCGTGGGCACGCAGATCCTCCGCGGACGACTCGTCGCCCGTGACGCCGAGCGACTGGCTCGGCAGGCAGCCGCGCAGACGGAAACCGCCCCCACCCCGACGCGCTGACGCGGCGTGCCGCGCGTCGCATCCGGGCACATCCCCACCACCCGAGACACGGTCCCACCCGAGTCGCGTCCCCACCCGAACGAAGGAGTTCCACCCATGTCCACTTCCGTCGACACGAGGTCGACGGCGCTCAAGGGCAACCTTGGCGTCGCCGGCATCGTCTTCCTCGTGCTCGCGGCCGTCGCGCCGCTCACCGGCATGATCGTGATCGCGAGCCTCGCGATCGCGCTCGGCTCGGGCGGCGGCACGCCCGCCATGTTCGCCGTGATGACCGTGATCCTGCTGCTGTTCTCCGTCGGCTACGCGCAGATGGCCAAGCAGCTGACGAACGCCGGCGGCTTCTACGCCTTCGTGGTCAAGGGCCTCGGTCGCACGGCCGGGCTCGTGGCCGCGATGATCGCGGTCGTCGGCTACAACTGCTTCGTCGCCGGGGCGGTCGGCACCTCCGGGTTCTTCAGCGCCGTGGTGTTCGAGAGCTTCACGGGGCTCTCCACGCCGTGGTGGGCATGGTCCCTGGGCTGGGTCGTGCTGGCGTGGATCTTCACGCGCAGCGGCATCGACTTCTCGGCCAAGATCCTCGGTGTCGCGCTCATCCTCGAGGTGATCATCCTGATCGCGCTCGACATCGCGATCCTGGCGCAGACGGGCTTCGCCCCCGAAGCGTGGGCGCCCACCGCCTGGGCCGGGCCCACGATGGGCCTCGGCCTGCTCTTCGCGGGCACCGCGTTCCTCGGATTCGAGGCGACCGGTCTGTTCGGTGAGGAAGCGCGCGACCCCAAGCGCACGATCCCGCGCGCCACCTACGCAGCGATCCTCGCGATCGGCGTGCTCGCGGTCGTGACCACGTGGGCGTTCGTCTCCGCCATGGGAGTCGGCGACGCGCAGGAGGTCGCGCTCGAGCACCTCGCCAGCGGAGACCTGGTGTTCATGCTGTCCGACACCTACCTCGGACCCGTGCTGACCGCGGTCATGCAGGTGCTGCTCATCGTCAGCCTGTTCGCGGCGCTGCTCGCCCTGCACAACTCCGCGACACGCTACCTGTATGCGATGGGGCGCGTCGGCGTGTTCCCGGGTGCGCTGTCGCAGACGCGAGAGAAGACCGGCTCGCCCGTGGTCGCCTCGACCACGCAGTTCGCGTTCTCGGTGGTCGTCGCGATGCTGTTCGCGGTGGCCGGGGCCGATCCGATCCTGACGCTCGTGCCGGCCTTCACCGGCCTGGGCACGCTCGGCATCATCGTGATGCAGGCGATCGCCGTCGTGGCGGTGATCGTGCACTTCCGCCGCAGGCGCGACCCGCGCTGGCTGACCACGCTCGTGCTGCCCGCGATCGGCGCGATCGGGCTGTGGGTCGTCACGGCGCTCGCGTTCGCGAACTTCGGGATGATGGCGGGCTCGGAGGATCCGCTCATCGGCGCGCTGCCGTGGCTCCTGCCGATCGCGGCCGTCGCGGGCCTCGTGATCGCCTACGCCACGCGCTCGCGCGCGCCGCGCGTGTGGCAGGCACTGGATCAGGACCTCGACAGGGTCGGCCTCGAGGTCGCCGTGGAGACGCCGCTGCGATGACGGCGCACATCATCACGGGGGGAGGTACCGGCATCGGCGCCGCCACGGCCAGGCTGCTCGCGGATGCCGGCGACGACGTCGTCATCGTCGGGCGGCGCGCCGAACCGCTGCTGGCGGTCGCCGCCACGCACGAGCGCATCCACGCGATCACCGCCGACGCCGCCGATGGCGTCGCCATGGCGGACGTGGTCGCCTCGACGACCGAGCGCTTCGGCGGTGTCGCGGGGCTCGTCGCGAACGCAGGCGGCCACGGGTACTCGACCGTCGGCAGCACGACAGACGACGAGTGGCGCTCGAGCCTCGAGGCGAACCTCACGACCGCATTCGTCGCGATCCGGGCCGCCCTCGACGAGCTCGAGCGCTCCCGGGGCGCGATCGTCGTCGTCTCCTCGATCGCCGGTCTCGCCGCCGGCCCCGAGACCGCCGGCTACACGGTCGGCAAGCACGCGCTGATCGGGCTCGTGCGCTCGGTCGCGCGGGACTACGGCCGGCGCGGCGTGCGCATCAACGCGCTGTGCCCCGGATGGGTGCGCACGCCCATGTCGGACGAGGAGATGTCGGTGCTCGTGCAGCGCGGCGACGCGCCGGACGTCGAAAGCGCCTACGCACTGGTCACGAGGGACGTCCCGCTCGGCCGCGCGGCCGATGCGGGCGAGATCGCGGCGACGATCGCCTTCCTGCTCGGGCCAGCATCGACCTACGTGCACGGCGCCACGATCGTCGCCGACGGCGGCAGCACGATCGTGGACGTGCCGACGCTCGCCTACGGGTGAGGCGGAGACCCGCGGCCGCGGTTCGCGTGCGCGCAGCCCGAGGCGCGACGGACCGCACGAACACCCCCTCAACACAGCAGAGAGCAGGAGCATGACGATGCAGACCGCGGCCGGAGCGCCGCCCTTTTCCCTGGACGCCGCCCAGGCGCTCGCTCGCGCGGCGCTGCCGCACTTCGGGCTCCCGTCCGATGCGCGCATCGACTTCGTCAAGCACCGTGAGAACCACACGTATCGCGTGAGCGTCGGCGACGAGGTCGTCGCGCTGCGCGTGCATCGCTCGGGATACCGCGACGACGCCGAGATCGCCAGCGAGCTGCGGTGGATCGCGCTGCTGTCCGCCGACGGGGTCCCCGTGCCGCGGGTCAGGCCGACGAGCGCGGGGGAGCCCTACGCGGTCGTCGACCATGGCGGCCATACCCGCCGCGTCTCAGTGCAGGAGTGGCTCGACGCCGCGCAGACGGGCGACGTGGTGGACTGGTTCGAGGGACGTGAGAGGCCGGGCGTCGAGCTGTTCTCGGCCCTCGGCGTCCTCGCCGCGCGACTTCACGACGCGGCAGAGAGGATCGGCACGCCGTCCTGGTTCCGCCGGGCGGCATGGGACGCCGAAGGGCTGGCCGGCGACGCGCCTCGCTGGGGCGTGGCGGAGGCTCTGGAGGTGCTCGACGATGCCGACCGTGAGCTGTTCGCGCGAGCCCGCGCGCAGGCGTTGCGGGACATCATGGCGGTGCCGCGGAGCGCGCGCACCTTCGGCGTCATCCACGCCGATCTGACGCCCGAGAACGTGCTGCGCCGCGCGAACGGAGATCACGTCGCAATCGACTTCGACGACTTCGGGGAGGGGTACTACCTGTTCGACCTCGCCACGATCTTGTGGTGGGCATCGCCCCTGGACGACGTCGCCGCACTGCGCTCGGCGCTGCTGGACGGGTACACCTCGATCCGTCCGCTGGGGCGCGAACTGGCTGCGCTGGACGCGCTCGTGATCGCCCGCGGATCGAGCTACCTCGGCTGGGCGGCCGCACGCGCGGGCGACGAGGCCGCCGACTGGATCGCAGATCAGGTGGTGCCCTGGGCGCGCCGCCTGTGCGGCGCCTACATGACGGGCGACGTCCTGCCCTGGCATACGACACACTCCCGAGAGGATGCACGATGACGACCGACCTGCTTGCGCGGCGACACGCCACACTGGGCCCGCACTCGCCGCTGTTCTACCGCACGCCGCTCGAGATGGTGCGCGGAGAGGGCGTCTGGCTCACGGACGCCCAAGGACGCCGCTATCTGGACGCCTACAACAACGTGCCGCACGTCGGACACAGCCACCCGAGGGTGGTGGCGGCGGTCGCGGAGCAGATGGCGACCCTCAACATCCACACGCGCTACCTCAACGAGCGGGTCGTGCGCTACGCCGAGAAGCTGCTGGCGCTGTTCGATCCGGGCCTGGATCGGCTGTTCCTCACGAACAGCGGATCCGAGGCGAACGAGCTCGCGATCCGCATCGCGCGTCAGCACACCGGGCACCGCGGTGTCATCGTGAGCGACTTCAGCTATCACGGCAACACGATCACCCTCGCGGAGGTCACGACGGGCCTCGACGCCGCGGAGGCGCTGGCACCGCATGCGCGCGCGATCCGCATCCCCGACCTGGATGCGCCGGACGCACCCGATGAGCAGACCCTGCTGCGGTCGGCGCTCGCCGAGCTGGACGCCGCGATCGCGTCACTGGATGAGGCAGGCTTCGGTGTCGGGGTGCTGCTGATCGACACGCTGTTTACGACCGAGGGCGTGCTGCGCCCTCCGCGGGACTTCGTGCGCCTCGCCGCAGAGCGGGTCCGGCGGGCCGGCGGTCTCGTGATCGCGGACGAGGTGCAGCCCGGATTCGGGCGCATCGGGGCGCACTGGTGGGGCTACCAGCAGTGGGGATTCACCCCCGACTTCGTCACGATGGGCAAGTCCATGGGCAACGGCCACCCGGTCGCGGGCGTGGTCACCACCGAGGCGCTGCTGGACGAGTTCGGCACGCGCAACATGTTCTTCAACACGTTCGCGGGCAATCCGGTGTCGGCCGCGGCCGCGGAGGCAGTGCTCGACGTCATCCAGGACGAAGGGCTGCGCGAGCGGGCTGCCGAGAACGGCGCGTTCATCCGCGAGAGCCTCGAGGACATCACAGCGCCCTACGAGCTCCTGGGTCCCGTGCGCGGTGCGGGCCTGTTCTTCGGCTTCGAGATCCTCTCGGACGCCGCCCTCGGAACGCCCGACGCCGCGACGACCAAGGACCTCGTCGAGGACATGCGCGAGCGCGGCGTGCTGCTCAGCAGGATCGGGCGCCACGACTCGGTGTTCAAGATCCGTCCGCCGCTGGCGCTCGAGCGGGAGCACGCGGAGCTGCTGCTCGAGACGATCGCGCAGAGCCTCGAGGCGCGGTTCCACGGCTGAGCCGGGTGCGCCGCCGCGTCCGGCAGAATCGAGTGCATGCCCAAGATCGTCGACCGCGAAGCGCGCCGCCTGGAGATCGTCGAGACATACGTCAAGCTCGCGGCGGCC
The DNA here is from genome assembly GCF_031178525.1 of Microbacterium sp. Lineage (GTDB taxonomy): Bacteria > Actinomycetota > Actinomycetes > Actinomycetales > Microbacteriaceae > Microbacterium. The sequence goes on along the minus strand of NZ_JAPSJA010000127.1, from coordinate 861 downwards.
GAGGGGTTCGAGGCGGTGACGACCCGCCGGCTCGCCAGCGAGCTCGGCGTGGCCGCGGGAGCGCTGTGGCACTACTTCAAGGGCTTCGACGAGGTGCTGCTGCGCGCGTTCCAGCTGATGTACGAGCGCACGGACGCGCGCATGCAGGCCCAGACCGACACGCGGCGCGGCATAGATGCGCTCTGCGCCGTGGTCGAGCAGACGCACCCCCTGGATCCCCTGACCAGCGACGAGGCCCACGTCGTCGTCAGCTTCTGGGGCCGCGTGCCGTTCCACAAGGACTTCGCGCAGATCCAGTCGAGCGTCGAGGACCACTGGCACCGCACCTACTCACGCGCGCTCGAGCAGGCGGTCGAGGACGGCGAGCTGGTCGCCGGGACGCCCGTGCAGGGCCTCACCGACGCTCTGCTCGCGCTCGTGACGGGCTATCAGGTCGAGCACGTGCTCCGCACGCGCATCTCGGAGCCCTCGCGTCAATGGGGAGTGATCCAGACGCTTCTCGGTCCGTGGCTCACGCCTGCGGGTGCCGAGCGCGGGCGATTCGCCGAGCGCGCGGCGGCCGTCACCGACTGACGGGCCGCCGCGCGGAAGGCTCGATCGGCGACGCGGTCGTGACCGCGCCGCCGACCCTGGTCAGAGCGCCTGGGCCCGCTCGACCACCTCGGCGATCCGCGGGAACAGCGGGTGCTCGGGCTCGAGGCCCGTCACCTGCGACGTGAATGCCCGCGCATCGAGCTCGCGCAGCAGGCGCTGCAGGTCGACCGACTGGTCGTCCTCCGGATCGTCGAACGCCAGCAGCGCGCCCACGGCGTGCAGCAGGCCATCGACCTGCAGCCCGCGCTCGGCCGCCTCCGCAGCCGG
>NZ_JAPSJA010000381.1 GCF_031178525.1 Microbacterium sp. | reverse complement strand
TCCTGAACACCGATCGCGTGCCGCGCGAGTACCGCAACAAGTGGTACCTCAACGTGGCGCTCGGCATCACGGCGCTGCTGTTCATCGTGCTCGGCGCGTACCAGGCGGTGCAGGCCATCGGGAAGGCGTTCGGCTGGGCCTGATCCGGAGCCTCGTCTCGCGGGCCCTCGGCGATGCGCCGGGGGCCCGCGGCGTCTCCCGGCGCAGGATGGACGCATGTCCCTGAAGTCGTCCATCCCGCCGGGCGATGTCGCGGTCCCGGACAGGGTGCGCGCGCTGGCGGGCAACGCCGAGCCCGTGCCGGTGTGGCGCAATGAGCTCGGCGGTGTGACCTTCCGCGCCGGCGCGCTGTACGTCAAGTGGGGGCCGCGGCACCTCGAAGCGTCGATGGCCGAGGAAGCCGAGCGGCTCGCGTGGGCGGCGCGGTGGACGCCCGTACCCGAGGTGCGCGACCACGGCGAGACGGACACCGAGGAGTGGCTCGTGACGTCCGCGCTCGAGGGCGAGTCGGCCGTCGCGCCCGCCTGGGTCGCCCGGCCCGACGTGGCGGTGCGAGCGATCGCGGTGGGCCTTCGCGCGCTGCACGACGCGCTCCCCGTCGAGGAGTGCCCGTACGACTGGTCGGTGCCGACGCGGCTGGCCCGCGCCGCATCCCGCGGCATCGCCATGCCCGCCGAGCTGCGCGATCCGCCCTCGGTCGACCGGCTCGTCGTGTGCCACGGCGACGCGTGCTCGCCCAACACGCTGATCGGCCCGGACGGCAGGTGGGTCGCGCACGTCGACCTCGGCGCGCTCGGCACGGCCGACCGCTGGGCCGACATCGCGGTCGCGACCATGAGCCTCGGGTGGAACTACGGCCCCGGCTGGGACGAGACGTTCCTCGACGCGTACGGCGTCGATCCCGATCCGGTGCGCACGGCGTACTACCGCGCCCTCTGGAACGCCACCTGATCCTGCGGGAGGATCGACGCATGGCGAGCATCGTGCGCGCGGTGCGGGCGGCGATCGCGCCGCTCACGCGGACGCGCGCCTTCCGCCGGCTCGGACCGGTCGCGCTGCCGGTCGCAGAGCGGATCGTGCGCGCCGTGACGGGCGGACGCGCGCAGGTGTCGGGGCTGCTCGTGCCGTCGCTGACGCTGCACACCGTGGGAGCGCGCACCGGCGGTTTCCGCGCGAGCGAGCTGATGTACACACCCGATGGCCACGGATCCGCCCTGGTGGCCGGCACGAACTTCGCCCGCGGGCGGCATCCCGCCTGGACGCACAACCTGCTCGCGCACCCGGAGGCCGAGATCACGGTGCGCGGCCGACGCTATGCGGTGGTCGCCGAGCGGATCGACACGGATCCGGACGCGCGGGAGGCCGCGTGGGAGCGGATCCAGCGGCAGTGGCCCGGCTACCGCGGCTATGAGCGCGACTCCGGCCGTCAGGTGCGTCTGTTCCGCCTGCGGCTGGTGCGCGAGCTGGAGTGACGCGCGGGCTGCGCTCCGCCTGGCAGGGTCCGCTTCGGCTCCGCCTGGCAGGGTCCGCTTCGGCTTGTGGCCACCCCTGGTTGCGGCGACGGTGAGTGGTCAGAGACCGAGGATCCAGGTCCAGGTGCCCGCCCACATCGCCGCCGCGACCGCGGCGCCCGCGATCAGCGCCGCGATCACGACGATCACCGCATCCGCGGCCGTGAGCCGAGACACCCGCGCCCATGTCCGGCGCCCGGATGCGCCGAAGCCGCGCGCCTCCATCGCGGTCGCGAGCTTGGTGCCCCGCCGGATGGCGAGCACGAACAGCGCGAACGTCTGCCCGGCGAGCCGGCGGATCCGGCCCGTGTCGGCGACGCCGCGCGCGCGACGCGCGTCGCCGAGCTC
>NZ_JAPSJA010000380.1 GCF_031178525.1 Microbacterium sp. | reverse complement strand
CCGGGCCGGACGGGCGGCGTCAGACGGCCCAGGACTGCCGGGTGCGGGAGTCGGTGGCGAGCAGGCCGGCGATCCAGCCGTCGACGCGCTCGCCGCGGTGCGCGAGACCCTTCCTGCGCACGCCTTCGAGCCGGAAGCCGAGATCCTGCGCCACGCGCGCGGAGGCGGTGTTGCCGACCACCGCGTGCCACTCGAGGCGTTCGAGACGCAGCGGGCCGAACGCGAAGTCCACCACGGTGCGGGACGCCTCGGCGATGTAGCCCCGGCCGCGCGCGGCGGGAGCCAGCCAGTAGCCCAGCTCGGCGGCGCCGTCCTTGATCCGGTGCAGCCCGATCATGCCCGCGAGCCCTGCGGCGTCACGGATCGCCCACACGAACTCCGAGCCGACGTCCCACCACTGCCCGGCGAGCGCCACGAACTTCTCGGCATCCTCGCGCGTGTACGGCGCCGGGACCGTGGTGTACTCCTGGATCAGCGGATCCTGACACGCGTCATAGATCGCCTCGACATCGGACTCGACGGGACGCGAGAGCGTGAGACGGCCCGATCGCAGAACGACCGGCTCACCCACGACGCAGCAGGCCCACCCGCTCGTACACGTTCGCGAGGGTCGCGTCGGCGACCTCCGCGGCACGGGCGGCGTTGACCGCGAGCACACGGTCGAGCTCGGCCGGGTCGTCCAGCAGCTCGAGCGCACGCGCACGCACGGGCTCGAACTCTGCGACGACGACGTCGCGCAGGCCCTTCTTGAAGTCGCCGTAGCCGCGGCCCGCGTACTCGTCCTCGATCTCCGCGATCGGTCGGTGGGTGAGGGCGGAGTAGATCGTGAGCAGGTTCGAGACGCCGGGCTTCTCCGCGCGGTCGTACCGCACCGTGCCCTCGCTGTCGGTCACGGCGCGCATGATCTTCTTCGCGGTCACGCTCGGCTCGTCCAGCAGCCACAGCACTCCCGCCTGCGACTCGGCCGACTTCGACATCTTGGAGGTCGGCTCCTGCAGGTCGTAGATGCGCGCGGTCTCGGCCTGGATCACCGGCTCGGGCACGCGGAAGGTCTCGCCGAACCGCGCGTTGAAGCGCTCGGCCAGGTCGCGCGTCAGCTCGACGTGCTGCTTCTGATCGTCACCGACCGGCACCACGTGCGTCTGGTACAGCAGGATGTCGGCCGCCATGAGGATCGGGTACGTGAACAGCCCCACGCTCGTCGCATCGGCGCCCTGCTTCTGCGACTTGTCCTTGAACTGCGTCATCCGGCCGGCCTCGCCGAAGCCGGTGATCGTCGACAGGATCCAGGCGAGCTCGGCGTGCGCGCGCACGTGCGACTGCACGTACAGCGTCGATCGCGACGGCTCGATGCCCGCGGCGATGTACTGCGCCACCGTGCGGCGCGTCTTCTCCCTCAGCAGCGCGGGGTCCTGCGGCACCGTGATGGCGTGCAGGTCGACGACCGAGAAGAACGCGTCGTACTGGTCCTGCATGCCGCGCCACTGCAGAAGAGCCCCGATGTAGTTGCCGATCTGAAGCGAGTCGGCCGAGGGCTGCATTCCGGAGTAGAGGCGCTGTTTCGTCACCCGTCAATCCTAGGTCGCACCCGCCCGGGCTCCGGTCGCGCCCGGCGGCGCTCGGCGACCGGGGCCTACTCGGCGACGGTGTAGTCGACGACCACGGGGGAGTGGTCGCTCCAGCGCGTGTCGTAGGAGGGGGCGCGATCGACGCGATAGCCGGACGCACGCGGTGCGAGAGCGGGGGAGGCGAGGTGGTAGTCGATCCGCCAGCCGGAGTCGTTGTCGAACGCCTTGCCGCGCATCGACCACCACGTGTACGGCCCGTCGACCTCGCCGTGCGCGGCGCGGCCCACGTCGACCCAGC
>NZ_JAPSJA010000126.1 GCF_031178525.1 Microbacterium sp. | reverse complement strand
TTCACAATCCTCACGTGACGGCGACGCGCAACGGAACCTCAATCACCTTCGAGTGGAACGCGAATCCGTCGGCGAACGGTCGCCCGATCGACAGCGTGCGAGTCACGGGCGCCGTCACCAGCAGCGCTACGAGCGGGTCGCAGACCATTGATTTCGGGTACAGCCAGACCCGGGAGATCACTGTGACGGTCACGGACAGCGCGGGCCAGCGCGTGTCGAAATCCGCGTCCGCGCGGACCGTCGATCCGCCGCCTCCGTCGGCCAACGTCAGGAACTCCGGCCAGAGCGCCGCCGGCCAGCCGAACTGCAAGACGGGAAACTGCTATTTCCTGCAGCTGAACTACGCCAACTTCCCGGGCGGGGACTACCACGTCTCATGTCACGACGAGGACAGCGCCCCCGGCGGATTCGCCGGCAGGACGTACCGACTGCGCACCGAAGGCAGCGAGCGGCTGGGCTGCTATTACGGTTTCGCCGGGCACAAGGTGCGTTTGCACATCAGCGGGCCGGGCGTCGACATGTGGACCGACTGGTGGACCTGGCAGCAATGATCACCAGAGCAGCGACAGCGATGACAAGGACGAACGAATGACGATGACGCCCGAGCAGGCGGCCTGGTTCCAGGGCACCTTCAGCCGCCTTGTCGACAACGTCGACAAGGCGCTGATGGGCAAGCGCGAGGTCGTGAGCCTCGTGCTCGCGGCGATGCTGGCCGAGGGCCACGTGCTGCTCGAGGACGCACCGGGAACCGGCAAGACGAGCCTCGCGAAGGCGATCGCCGCCACGGTGCAGGGCACGTCCAACCGCATCCAGTTCACTCCCGACCTGCTGCCGAGCGACGTGACGGGTGTCACGATCTACGACCAGCAGGCGCACACCTTCGAGTTCCACCGCGGCCCCGTCTTCGCGTCCATCGTGCTGGCCGACGAGATCAACCGCGCGTCGCCCAAGACGCAGTCGGCGCTGCTCGAGGTCATGGAGGAGTCGCGGGTGACGGTCGACGGCACGCCGCACGAGGTGGGCCGCCCGTTCCTCGTGATCGCGACGCAGAACCCGATCGAGCAGGCCGGTACGTACAAGCTGCCGGAGGCGCAGCTCGACCGATTCCTCGTGAAGACCTCGATCGGATACCCGACCCTCGAGGTGACCGAGCGCATCCTCGCCGGATCCGCGGACCGCAACCCGTCGGCGAGCCTCACGCCGATCATCACGACGAGCGCCGTGTCCGACATGGCCGACCTCGCGGCGACCGCGCACGTCGAGCCCGCCGTGCTGCGCTACGCGGCCGAACTCGCGGAGACGACCCGCACCGACAAGGACACGCGTCTGGGCGTGTCGGTGCGCGGGGCGATCGCGATCGTGCGCCTGGCGAAGGTGTGGGCCGCGGCCCAGGGGCGCCATTACGTGATCCCCGACGACATCAAGGCGCTCGCGCAGCCGGTCTGGGCCCACCGCCTGGTGATGGACCCCGAGGCCGAGTTCGTCGGCACGACGCCGGAGACCGTGATCGCCCGTGTGCTCGACAGGGTGTCGGCCCCGCAGGCCCGCGCCGCCGGCGTGACCACCGGATGATCTGAGCAGGACCCATGACGACCGCACCCGTCACCGACAGCGAGGCGACGACCGCCCCGCCGCCGGTCCGCGCGCCCGAGCACGAGGAGGCTCCGACCCAGGCGAGCTGGCGCGAGGTCGCGCTGTACCTGCTCGGCCGGATCGCGTCGGATGCCCGCCGCGCGGCGAAGGTCGTGCGTCCGATCGGCTGGGTCGTGATCGGTCTCGCGGTCGCGCTGTGGATCGTGGGCCCCTGGCTCGGCTGGCGGGAGATCACGACGGCCGCGGTCGTCGCCACGACCGTGATCGCGCTGTGCCTGCTGTTCCTGATCGGCCGCACCACGTACGACGTCGCGCTCGACCTGACCCGTACGCGCGTGGTCGTCGGCGAGCGGGCGTTCGGCGCGCTCACGCTCGCGAACTCGGGCACGCGGGCGATCCTGCCCTCTCGCGTCGTGCTGCCCGTCGGCGGCGGACGCGGCGTGTTCGGCATCAAGCACCTCGCTCCGGGCGAGCAGGTCGAGGAGCTCTTCGCGATCCCGACCACGCGCCGCGCCGTGGTGCCGGTCGGGCCGGTGAGCATCGTCCGCGGAGATCCGCTGGGGCTGTTCGAGCGCGTCGACAGTCGCGACGAGCCGGTCGACCTGTATGTGCACCCGAAGACCGTGCGCTTCGACGGGCAGTCGCTGGGATTCGTGCGCGACCTCGAGGGCATGACGTCCCGCGAGCTGGCACGCGACGACATCGCTTTCCACGCCCTGTCGGAGTACCAGCCGGGCGACGACCTGCGCCACGTGCACTGGCGATCCACGGCGCGCACCGGGACGCTCATGATGCGCACGTACGAGCAGACGCGCCGCTCGCACTTCGTGATCGGAGTCTCGACGCATCCGGGCGAGTACGCCGATCCCGACGAGTTCGAGCTGGCGATCTCGGCGGCCGGTTCGCTCGGCCTGCGCGCCCTGCGCGACTCGTACCGCGTGGAGGTGCGCACGCAGACGGGCAAGCTCCGCACCGAGACGCAGAAGCACCTGCTCGACGCGCTGTCGGGCGTCGAGCACTCGCGCACCCGGGAGGGAAGCGCCACCGCGCTGGCCGGGAGCATCGCGTCCAACGCTCCCGCCGCGAGCGTCGTCGTGCTGGCGTTCGGCAGCCGCCTGACGCCCGCGCAGGTGCAGTCGGCGGTCTCGCGCCTGCCCCTCGGATCCCGTGTGATCGTGATCGTCGCGGCGCTGGGACAGGAGGCCGGAAGACGACGCATCGGCGAGGCCGACGTCATCACGATCGGCGCGCTCGAGCATCTGCCGCCGTCGCTCCGAAGGGTGCTCGGATGAGCGCCGTCAAGCAGAGGGTGCTCGGATGAGCGCCGTCCTCACGCTCCCCGTCGAGGCGCGGGAGACCCCCGAGGCGCCCGAAGTGCCGGCAGCCCCCACGCGTCGCGGAGCCCGCGCGGCCGCAGGAGCACCGCTCGAACCGCGCCGCTGGGCACTCGATCTCACTGCCGTGGCCCTGCTCCTGCTGGTTCCGGTGATCGGCTTCTGGCCCACGTTCGACGGCCCGATCGTGCTGCTGCCCGGCCTCGGCGCGCTCGCGGTCGGCCTGGGCATCGCGGCGCTGGCGGCGCTGCAGCGATGGGGCATCCTGCTCATCGCGGCCGCCGTGCTCGTCGCCTACTTCCTGCTGGGCGGGCTGTTCGCGCTGCCGCACACGGCCATCCTGGGCGTCATCCCGTCCATCGAGACGCTGCAGAAGCTGGCTCTCGGCGTCGTCACGTCGTGGAAGTCGCTGCTCACGACGGTCGCCCCCGTCGCGGCGGACGACGGGCATCTGATTGTGCCGTTCCTGCTGATCCTCGTGTTCACGGTGCTGACCGCGAGCCTGGCGCTGCGCGTGAACCCTCCGGCGTGGGCGCTGCTGCCGGCGGCCGTGTGCCTGGGCCTGCAGATCGCGCTGGGCACCTCGGAGCCCGCGCTGCCGGCCGTGCAGGGCATCCTGCTGGCGGTCGTCGCGATCGTCTGGCTCGCGGTGCGCGCGGCGTGGGCGCCCACGCGCAGCGCGGTCGCGCTGTCGTCGACGGACGAGCAGACAGAGGACCGGCGCCATCTGCTGCGCCGCGTGGGCGCCGCCGGGGGCGTGCTGGCGATCGCCGCGGCGGCGGGCGGGGTCTCGACGCTGATGGCTCCTCCGCACGAGGTCCGCTACGTGATCCGCGACGTGATCATCCCGCCGTTCGACATCCGCCAGTACGCGAGCCCCCTGCAGGACTTCCGGATCTACGTGGACGAGTACGCCAACGAGCCGCTCTTCACCGTGACGGGGCTGCCGGCCGGTGCCCGCGTCCGGCTCGGCACCATGGACACCTATTCGGGCGTCGTGTACAACGTGTCCGACTCGTCGAGCGCGTTCACGCCGCTCCGCTCGAACATGGCCGGCGGCGTGGAGGGCAGCCGCGCCGACGTACGGGTCGAGATCGGCAAGTACTCCGACGTCTGGCTGCCGGATGTCGGGCAGGTCGACGCCCTCGAGTTCGAGGGACCGAACGCCGAGGCGCTGCGCCGCGCGACCTACTACAACCCCTCGAGCGGCACGGGCGTGGTGACGACAGGCCTCAAGGCGGGTGACTCCTACACGTTCAGCACGATCGTGCCGCCCGCACCCGACGAGGCGACTCTCGCCGGGGATCGCTTCGCCGCGGTCGAGATCCCCGAGCCGACGGCCGTGCCCGACAAGCTGCGCGAGGTCGCGGCCGACGCGATCTCGGACGCGGAGGCAAGGACTCCGTTCGAGAAGGTGCAGGCGCTGCGCACCCATCTGGTCGAAACCGGCTTCTTCAGCCACGGCCTGAAGGAGGAGGAGTTCTCGCCCTCCGGGCACGGCTCGGCCCGTCTCGCCGGCATGGCCGCGGCCGAGCAGATGGTCGGCGACGACGAGCAGTACGCCGCGCTCATGGCCCTCATGGCCCACGAGGTCGGCATCCCCGCGCGCGTCGTGATGGGCTTCCACGCCGAGGGCTCCTCCGGGCAGCTCGTCGCGAACGGCGACAATCTCCACGCCTGGGTCGAGGTCGCGTTCGAGGACGCCGGCTGGGTGCCGATCGATCCGACGCCGGACGAGGACAAGGAGCCCAAGGACCAGACGACGCAGCCCAAGACCGATCCACAGCCCATGCCGCTGCAGCCGCCGCCCCCGCCGAAGGAGGAGGCGGACGAGCCGCCGCTCGTGCCGGACGACCGCGAGGCCGAGGACGAGTCCGAGCCGCTGCCCGGTTTCCTCGGGGTGCTGCTCGCGGTCGGCGGGATCAGTCTCGGCACGGTCGCGGTGCTGCTCGCGCCGTTCGTGATCATCGGCGGCATCAAGGCGTCTCGCCGCCGCAAGCGCCGCGAGGCGCCGCTGCCCGCCGACCGGATCAGCGGAGGCTGGGACGAGCTGATGGATCGGGCCGTCGACTTCGGTCGCGCCGTGCCCGTGGGCGCGACGCGCTACGAGCAGTCGGCGCAGCTTGTCGCGACGCTCGAGGAGCCCCGCGTGCAGAGCATCGCCGTGCGGGCGGACGCCGGGGTGTTCGGCCCCGGCGAGCCGACGCCTGAGGAGATCGACGCCTTCTGGGCAGAGGTCGACGGGGTCGTGGGCGGCATGAACCGGCAGGCCTCGGTCTGGAAGCGGCTCGCGGCGCGGATCAACCTGCGCTCGCTGACCCAGGGCTCCTCACTGACGAAACGCGTGCGGTCGCTGCGAGAGACGGTCTCCGCACGACGGAAGGATGGCTGACATGACGACGCCGAACCCCTATGGGGCCCCCGCGCCGGGCGCCTACCCGCCGCCGCCGCACGGAGCGCCGGCCGCCCCGTCTGGTTCCGCCCCGCACGCGGGTACGGCGTTCCCGGCGCCCGGCACCGGCGGGCACGCCGGCTCGGCCCCCGACGCGGCGCCCATGCCGGGCACGCCCGCGCCGCTCGCGCGCCGCGTCGGCGCGTATGCGATCGACGCCGCCGTCGTCCCCGTCGCGGTTGCCCTGTGGATCGGCATCGGCACGCTCCTTGCGGGGGCGCTCGGTTCCGTGGTCATCGTGATCTTCGCGATCACCGCGTGGATGCTCGCTGTCGCATGGTTCTTCGTCTACACCGCCATGCAGGGCGGACACGGCTCGATCGGCATGCGGCTGGTCAAGCTGCGGCTCGTGCGACTGGAGGGCGGTGCGCCGCTCGGCTTCGGCGGCGCCTTCCTCCGCAACATCATCTGGTCGTTGGGCGCGGCGATCATCGTCGGCTGCTTCTCCGTCCTCTTCGACAAGTCGGGCCGCAGGCAGGGCTGGCATGACAAGGTCGCGAACGCATTCATGCGCGACGCGCGGCCGCAAGCGCCGGGCGGCTCCGCCCGTCCTGGGGCGACTCCTGCTCCCGTGTCGCCCGCGGCCCCCGCCTACGGCGGGACGCCGAGCGTGCCCGCGCCCCCGGCGCCGCCGGCTGCCCCGCCCGTGCCGGCCCCGTCCGGGGAGGCGGCGTTCGGCGGCTACGTCCCGCCGCGCCCGCCGCTTCCTCCGCTGATCCCCCAGCCGGCGCCTCCCGCCCGCCCCGCCGCGGCACCCGCGCCGTCGGGCGACGGACTGATCGCCTTCGTGCCCGGCATCACGCAGGATCCGCCGGCGCCCGCCGGGTCGCCGGCTCCGCAGCCCGCCGCGCCCGTGATCGTCGATGACGAGCTCGAGGACGACACGATCCTCGTCCGTCCCACGCCGGCACCAGAGCCGGAACCGGATGTCGAGGACACGCGCCTCGTCAGCCGTACGCATCCGGCGGTGCTGGAGTGGGACGACGGCACGCAGCACACGGTCGTCGAGCGCGCCGTGTTCGGCCGCAATCCCACCGCGCCGGAGGGTGCCGAGGCGGTCATCGTGCGCGACGAGACCCTCTCGCTGTCGAAGACGCACTTCGAGATCGTCGTCGCCGACGCCGGCGTGTCCGTCGTCGACCACCACTCCACGAACGGCGTCACCATCGTGCGCGCGGGCGAGCGGCTCACCGCGGCGCCCGGTGAGGCGATCGCGCTCGAGGCCGATGACGCGCTCGAGATCGGCGACCGGATCGTGACGTTCAAGGGGCGCGGGTGAGCCGCCCGATCGTCGCCCTGAGCGGCGCGGCCACCGACGCGGGCCTGCGCCGCTCGCTCAACGAGGACTCCTTCCTGTCGGTGCCGCCCGTGTTCCTCGTGGCCGACGGCATGGGCGGGCACGACCGGGGCGAGGTCGCCTCGGCGACCGCGATCGCGGAGTTCGCACCGTTCGCGGGGCGCGACAGCCTGACGATCGACGACGTGCGCGAGGCGCTGCACCGTGCCCGCATCCGCGTCGACGGACTCTCGGGCGGCAGTCAGGCGGGCGCCGGAACGACCCTGACGGGCGTCGTGGTCGCCGACGTCGCGGGGGAGGGCTACTGGCTCGCACTGAATCTGGGCGACTCGCGCACGTACCGGCTCGCCGCGGGGCACCTCGAGCAGATCAGCGTCGACCACTCGGTCGTGCAGGAGCTCCTGGACCGGGGGGAGCTCAGCCCGGAGGATGCCTCGCGCGACCGGCGCCGCAACGTCATCACGCGCGCGCTCGGCGCCGGCAGCGACGGCGACGCCGACTACTGGATGATCCCCGCCAGCGCGGGCGATCGCATCCTGGTGTGCTCCGACGGCCTGCCGAGCGAGCTGTCGGCCGACCGGATCAGGGACATCCTGAGCGTCGAGGGGCATCCGCAGGCGGCGGCCACGCGCCTCGTGCACGAGGCCGTGCTGCACGGCGGCCGCGACAACATCACGGCGATCGTGGTCGATGCGGTCTCGGTCTCACGGCGCGGAGCGGTGACGGCGGACGACGATCCCGGCATCGACTCCGACACGCTCCCGCGAGAGCCCGTGGGAGGGATGCGCTGATGCGCGTGACATACGAGCCCGGCGGCATGCTGACCATCGTCGCCGACGACGGCATCGCGGTGCTGCCCGGAGGTCTGCCGCAGGACATGATCGACGAGGTCTGGGAGGGGCTGGACTCGGGCGACGGCGTCGCGGCCGTGCTCGATGCCCTCGGGCGCGCGTTCGGACCGGCTACTGCC
>NZ_JAPSJA010000379.1 GCF_031178525.1 Microbacterium sp. | reverse complement strand
TGCCCGTGCTCGCCGTCGTGGTGGCCCTGCTTCCCAAGCCCGGCGTCATCCCCAAGATCCGCACGACCTCGGGAGCCGACACGTCGGACCTCGTAGATGCCGCGCCCCGCGCCGCCGGCGCCATGGCGGCACCGCTACGCGAGTGATACGACGCGGACCACGGCAACTGCCGGCAGAAGCGCGACGGTCGATCAGCTCAGCGCCTCTCGAGCGCCGCCACCGCCGGCCCCTCGAGCACGGCCCCGTCCGGTGCGAACCGCGAGGCATGCAGCGGGCAGTCCCACGACTGCTCGGCGCGGTTCCACTCGACGATGCCCTTCATGTGGGTGCAGACCGCCGAGACGCGGCACACCACGCCGTCGATGCGTGCCTCGGCGACGGGGTGGATGCCGTCGCGCACGACGCGCCCCTCCCCCTCCGCGAGGTCGCCCGACCCCGTGACGGCACGCACCACGCCGTTGACCAGGGACGCCGCGACGCCGGCCTGGGCGGAGACGAACTCTGCGCCGTCACGCAGCTTCAGGTGGGGCGACAGAGACCACGGCACGGGCTCACCCAGGATGTCGCCCGCGATCGTCACAGCGGCGGCGGCCGAGTTCGTCATGCCCCACTTGTTGAACCCGGTCGCGGCGTACATCCTGTCGCCCATGGCTCCGTAGAAGGGCAGCTGCGTGACCGTCTGGTAGTCCTGCGCCGCCCACCACGTCTCGCGCACGGCGCCCGGGAAGTTCGCCACGGTCCACTCGTCGAGCCGGCGGACGAGCTCATCCGTATCGCGCTCGCGACCCGTCGTCCATGCCGGACCGCCGACGACCAGCAGGCCTTCGGCCGTGCGCAGCGAGCGCTCCTCCGGATCGACGGACAGGTACATGTCCTGAGGCACGTCGCCCGGTACCCGGTACGCCGCGGCCAGCGAGCGCGACGGCTTGAGCCGGGCGAAGAAGCCCGCGCGATCGATCACCGGGAAGCCACTCGTCACGACCACGCGGTCGGCGAGCACCGTGCCACGCGAGGTGTGCACGAGCACGCCGTCGTCCGTCTCGTCCGTGCTGACGACGCGGCATCCGGTGACGACGGATCCGGCGTGGTCTCGGACGGATGCGGCGAGCGCCGCGAGCGCCCGCATCGGGTGGATCTGCCACTGCCCGCGCATCCGGATCGCGCGCGTCACGGGGTAGGGCAGCCCCGCGTCCTGCCCCTCTTCAAGCACGTCGACGTCGAGGCCGACCGCGGCGAGCGCCTCGGCCTCCTGGTCGACGCTCTTGGCGCCCTCTGGCGTCGTGGCGTAGGTGAAGGCGTCGCGCTGCTCGATCGCCCCGGGGGCAGCGGCGAGCTCGGTGCGCAGCCAGTCCTGTCCGGCGCGGTTCGCCGCCACGTACGCCTCGAGCGCCTCATCCCCGGCATGCGAGCGGATGCCGGAGAACACCGCACCCTGCAGCATGCTGAGCTTCGCCGTGGTGTTGCCCGTGGCGACCGCTCCGACCTCGCGCGCTTCGAGCACGGCGACGGAGCGTCCGGCGCGAGCGAGCATCGCTGCTGTGGAAAGGCCTGCCAGGCCCGCACCGATGATCGCCACGTCCACCTTCGAGGGCAGCGCCGAGTCGACCTCGATGAGGGGCGACGTCTCGTTCCAGAGCGAGCGAGGGGTGGTCACGTGCGGCCTCCGGGAAGCGTGGTGCTGTCGACTCGCTTCGCCGGCTCGACAAGCAGGCGGGCTTCCGCGGCCACCAGCCGCGCCGGCACCCTCATCCGACGAGCGGCGCGACGGGACGCTGGCGACCCGGCGGGAAGTGCGCGATCGGCTTCGGCTTGGCGGGCCCGACCGAGCCCTGAGCCGCCATCAGGTCGGCGGCCATCCGCAGCACACTCTCGATCGAGGT
>NZ_JAPSJA010000125.1 GCF_031178525.1 Microbacterium sp. | reverse complement strand
AGCGCGTCGAGGAGTTCCGCACCATGCTGCGCGCGCGCGGCGCAGGCGACCCGCCCGAGTCGCTGGAGGACGCCGCGGCCTTCCAGGGGGTCGCGAGGTACGTGATGCGCATCAAGTGCGCGATGCTCGGCTGGGTGGCTCTCGAGGCCTGCCTGCAGCAGGCGGACTGAGAGCGGATCCGATCGGTCGGCCGCCGCGACCTCAGGGGACGCGGAGCATGATCTCCTGCGCGACGGACGCGACCAGCCGGCCGTCGCGCGTGTACAGGTGCCCCTGCGCGAGACCGCGTCCGCCGCGGGCGCTCGGGGACTCCTGCACGTAGAGCAGCCACTCGTCCGCCCGTGCGAACCGGTGCAACCAGATCGCGTGGTCGAGGCTCGCGGTGCGGATACCGGGCGTCGACCACGGCACGCCGTGGGCGCGCAGCACCGACTCCTGGATCGTGAAGTCGGTCAGGTACGCGAGCGCCGCGCGGTGCAGCACGGGGTCGTCGCCGATGGGTCGCCGCAGACGGGTCCAGACCGCCTGCCGCGGTTCGCGCTCCTCGACGGACAGGTAGATGTCGGATCCGACGTGGCGCACCTCGATCGGGTTCGCACGCAGGAGGAGGGACGCGTCCGGTCGGTCGGCCACGAGCGGCGACGGGCCGCTCAGCTCCGCGGGACCGGGTACCTCCGGCATGGGGAGCTGGTGCTCGAGTCCCGGGTCCTCGTCCTGGAACGAGCCGATGGCGGAGAAGATCGGCTCGCCGTCCTGGAAGGCCTGGATGCGACGACGAGAGAAGGATCGGCCGTCGTGGATGCGGTCGACCGAGAACGTGAGCGGTTTTCGCACATCGCCCGGCCGCAGGAAGTAGCCGTGCAGCGAATGGGGCGCGCGATCGGGGGAGAGCGTGCGCGACGCGGCGACGATCGACTGGCCGAGCACCTGCCCGCCGAAGACGCGGCCGCTCGGCATGGGGTGCGAGGACGCGGTGAAGATGTCCTCGCTCGTGCGGGCGCCGGTCTCGCCCAGGGAGAGCACGTTCAAGAGCACGTCGATCGGGTCGGCGGCGGCTGCGGCGTCGGTCATCCGACCAGTCTAGGTTTGCGGCCGCCTAGGCTTGATCCAGTGACGACCGCCCGCCTCGTGCTCGCCGACGCCCCCTCCGCCCGGGACGCGCTGACCTTCGCGCAACGCGCGGCACGCATCGGAGACGAGGGTGTGCGGCTGCAGGCCGCGCGCGGCGTGCTTGCGATGTCGACGGCGGCGCTGGCGCCGCGAGGCCTGCTCGATCGCACGCCCACAGTGCTCGGGATGCGCGTCGTCGCGGCGGATCCCGAGCTCGAGTGCGATCTCGTGGTGTCCGAGCTGGCCGCGACCGAGGAGGACGCAGCCCTCGCCCTGCCGGAGACCGCGCTCGCCCCGGCCTGGGCGGGCGTCTCGCCGCCACGCGGCGGATGGGAGCTCCGCGGCGAGATCGCGGCCGCGATCCTCGCGTCGCGTGCCCAGTGGGGGATCGCTGCGGTCGCCGAACGTGTGCCGACGGATGCCGGTGACGACGTCGTGCGGGCGATCCGCGGTGACGTGTGGGGTGCACCGGATGACGCGCTGCTCGGCCTGCCGCTGGGCGTCGCGTTCGCAGCCTTCTCGCTCGGCTTCATCGGCGGCGAGGAGCAGGCGCGCGTCACGACGTCGGGTCGGTGGACGCGCATCACACTGCAGCGCGGGCACGTGCTGTCCCGCGGTCCGGTCGCGACCGGCCTCACCGCCGTGCGGCGCACGGGCGCCGCCTGATCACGGCGCCGTCGTTCCGGGAGTGGGCTCGAAGGTGTTGACCATCGCGTGGGCGGCGCGCTGCAGGTAGTCCCACAGCGTCTCCTCGTGCAGGGGCGCCAGGCCGAGCTCGTCGACCGCCGTGCGCATGTGCAGCAGCCAGCGGTCGCGCGCGTCGGGGTTGACGTGGAACGGCATGTGCCGCATCCGCAGCCGCGGGTGACCGCGGTTCTCGCTGTAGGTCGTCGGGCCGCCCCAGTACTGCTCGAGGAACAGCGTGAGCCGCTCCTTGGCCGGCCCGAGGTCCTCTTCGGGATACATCGGCTTGAGCACGGGATCTCCCGCCACACCGCGATAGAACGCGTCGACCAGCTTCACGAACGTCTCATGGCCGCCGATCGCCTCGTAGAACGTGATCGACGGATGCTCCCCGTGCCCCTCGGGCCGGATCCCGAGGCTCATCTTCCGGCTCCGTTCAGCGCAGTTCCGTTCACAGGGCGCGGTCCTTTCCCGGGTGGCCGGCGTCGCCGTCCGGCGCGTCACCGGGAGCGTCGGCGGAGGGGGCCGTCTCATCCAGCTCCCCGTCGGCGATGGGCTCGTCTTGCGTGGTGTGCGCCGAGGCGTTCCCGGCCGGCGGCGCGGTCACGGGGGCGACATCGTCGGCGGTGGTCTTCCTGCGGCGCCCGAGCGGGCGCCATGACGGGCGCTCCGGGAGCGGCTGCGGCTCCGTGCGCGGCGGGTTCGCGCCGCGCACGCGCAGCGCGCCGTCGGCACCCGCGAGCGTGACGGTCTCGAGAGACGGCAGATCGTGTCCGAGCTCGTTCACCGTCTCGCGCAGCCGCATACGCAGCTCATGCGCGACGTCGTCCTTCGCGCTCGGCTTGGCCCGCAGCACGAGGCGGACGATCAGCGTCTCGCCCGCCACGGACTCGAGTCCCCAGACCTCGGGCCTGTCGATGATGCGCGAGCGCCAGCGCTTGTCCTTGGCCAGGTCGTCCGCCGTGTCGAGCAGAGCCGCCTCGACCGCCGGGACGTCGACGTCTGCCGGCAGACCCACGTCGATCACGACGCGCGACCAGCCCTGCGACATGTTGCCGATGCGAGTGACCTCGCCGTTGCGGACGTACCAGAGGGTGCCGTTGACGTCCCGCACGTGCGTGATCCGCACGCTCACGAACTCCACGACGCCCGTCGCGAGCCCGAGATCGACGACGTCGCCGATGCCGATCTGATCCTCCGCGACGATCAGGATGCCGTTGAGCACGTCCTTCACGATGTTCTGCGCGCCGAAGCCGAGACCGGCGCCGATCGCGGCGCTGATGAGCGCGAAGGAGCCGAGCAGGTTCTCGTCGATCACATTGATGATCAGGATGATCGCCACGATCACGACGGTCGTGTTGATGATGTTCGTCAGGATCGATCCGAGCGTGCGCGTGCGCTGCACGAGGCGCACGGAGGCGAGCGGCGACCTGTCGAGCGCGCGCGTGTCGTCGATCCTCGCCTTGCTCTTGGCGCCGCGCACGATGCGGTCGACGACGCGGCGCACCAGCAGCCGCAGCAGCCACGCGATCAGGGCGCAGACGGCGATCGTGACCGCGATCCAGAGGAGCTTTCCCCCGATCGCCATCAGCACTTCCAGGACGCGTTCGCCGAAGGTCAGCGCCTGGTCCACAGCCTCGTCCGTGTTCGTGAATCTCATCCCCTCCAGGGTATGACGCGAGCCCCGGGCCACGTTTCGTGGCACCGGGGCTCGCTGGGGATGTTCAGGCCCTGCTGAGGAAACTCATTCCGCGTCGCGGGCCTGGGCGGCCAGGGCGCGCTCCACGCCCGCGAGGTTCTCGAGCACGATGCGGCGCAGGGCGGCGGGGGCCTCCGGGTTCGCACCCAGCCACGCGCGCGTCGCGTCGCGCAGCGCGGTGTCCGCGCGCGGCGCCGGATACAGCAGCTCGCACAGGTACTCGGCGATCTTGTACGTCCGCGACTCCCAGACGGGCAGCAGCATGTCGAAGTAGCGGCCGACGTAGTCATCGAGCAGCGCGCGACCCGCCGGGTGCACGAAGCCGAGCGCGGCCGAGCGCACGATCGTGTTCGGCAGGGTGTCCTGCTCGATCAGGGACGCCCACGCCGCCGCCTTGGCGGCGGCGCTGGGGATCGCGGCCCGGGCCTGCGCGGCGAACTCGCCGCCCTTCGCGGTGTTGTCGGCATCGAGCGCCTCGTCGATCGCCGCCTCGTCGGCGACGCCGCTCGCCGCGAGCGAGACGAGGAGCTGCCACGACAGGTCCGTGTCGATCGTCAGGCCGTCCAGCGCGAGCTCGCCGGCTCGCAGCCGGCGCACCGTCTCCGCGTGCGCGGGGGTCGCGGAGGCCGACGCGAACGCCGTGACGAACTGCAGCTGCGCATCGCTGCCGGCCTCGGCCGCCTGTGCGAGCTGCCACAGCCCATCGGCGACGCGTGCGCGAGCGGCGTCGCGGTGCTCAGGAGTCACGTAGGAGTTCGCGGCGAGCTGCAGCTGGGCGAGCGTCGTGCGGATGGTCGTCGACTCGGTCTCGCGGCCGATGTTGCGCAGCACGAGCTCGACGTAGTCGCTCGCGGCCGACTCGGCGTCGCGGGTCTGATCCCAGGCGGCGCCCCAGACGAGCGACCGCGCGAGAGGATCGGCGATGTCCGCGAGGTGCTCGATCGCCGTGGTGAGGGAGCGGTCGTCGAGGCGGATCTTCGCGTAGGCGAGGTCCTGGTCGTTCAGCAGCACGAGGTCGGGGCGCCGCGCGCCCTTCAGCTGCGGCACCTCGGTGAGGTCGCCGTCCACGTCCAGCTCGATGCTGTGCGTGCGCACCAGCGCGCCGCCCTTCAGATCGTAGAAGCCGATGCCCAGGCGGTGCGGCCGGATGGTCGGGTAGTCGGCGGGGGCGGTCTGCGTGATCGCGAAGCGCGAGATCGTGCCGTCACCGGACTCGTCGATCACCGGCGAGAGCGTGTTGACGCCGGCGGTCTCGAGCCACTTCTTCGACCAGCCCGACAGGTCGCGGCCGCTCGTGCGCTCGAGCTCGACGAGCAGGTCGCTCAGCTCCGTGTTCGAGAACGCGTGCTTGCCGAAGTACGCGCCGACGCCCGAGAAGAACGCGTCGATGCCGACCCACGCGGCGAGCTGCTTGAGCACCGAGCCGCCCTTGGCGTACGTGATGCCGTCGAAGTTGACCTGCACGTCCTCGAGGTCGTTGATCTCCGCGACGACGGGATGTGTCGAAGGCAGCTGGTCCTGGCGGTACGCCCAGGTCTTCTCCATGGCGTTGAAGGTGGTCCACGCCTCGGTCCACTCCGTGGCCTCGGCCGTCGCGATCGTGGACGCCCACTCCGCGAACGACTCGTTGAGCCACAGGTCGTTCCACCAGCGCATCGTGACGAGGTCGCCGAACCACATGTGGGCGAGCTCATGCAGGATCGTCACGACGCGACGCTCCTTCATGGCGTCCGTGACCTTGCTGCGGAACACGTACGCCTCGGTGAAGGTCACCGCTCCCGCGTTCTCCATGGCGCCCGCGTTGAACTCGGGCACGAACAGCTGATCGTACTTCTCGAACGGGTACGGATAGCCGAACTTCTCCTCGAAGTACGCGAATCCCTGACGGGTCTTCTCGAAGATGTACTCGGCATCCATGTGCTGCCACAGGCTCCGGCGCGCGAACACGCCCAGGGGGATGACGCGGCCCTCGGAGTTGATGAGCTCGGAGCGCGTCTCCTCGTACGGCCCCGCGATCAGCGCCGTGATGTAGGACGAGATCCGCTGCGTGGGTGCGAAACCCCACGTGGCGGTCTTCGCGTCGTCGTGCGTGATCGGCTCGGGCGTCGGCGCATTCGAGACCACCTTCCAGTTCGCCGGCGCCGTCACCGTGAACTGGAACGTCGCCTTCAGATCGGGCTGCTCGAACACCGCGAACATGCGTCGCGAGTCCGGCACCTCGAACTGCGAGTACAGGTACACCTCGCCGTCGACCGGGTCGACGAAGCGGTGCAGGCCCTCGCCCGTGTTCGTGTAGCAGCAGTCGGCGTCGACGACGAGCTCGTTCTCGGCCTCGAGGTCGTGCAGCTCGATGCGCGAGTCGTGGAAGACCTCGGCGGGGTCGAGCTCGCGTCCGTTGAGCGTGATCTCGCGCACCTCTCGCGCGATGAGATCGATGAAGGTGGAGGCGCCCGGGGTCGCGGCGAAGCGGACCACGCTGCGCGAGCCGAACACCTCCGCGCCCTTGGTGAGGTCGAGGGCGACCTCGTAGGCGCGGGTGTCGATGACGGCGCGACGCTCGTGCGCTTCGATGCGGGTGAGGTTCTCTCCAGGCACTGCTGAGCTCCCGTGGGGTATGGGTCGGGGGACGCGCCGGTGCGGATGGCGCCGGCGACAACTCGTCAAGACTACGTCGTCCGTCAGGCGAGGCTCGGAGAACGTCCGAACGAGGCGGCTGTCGCGGGCACGACCCGACTTCTACAGAGGTGCGAAAATGAAGGACGTGAACGAGCAGCGCGACGAGAACCAGACTTCCGGATCGACCCCCGTCACCGCAACGATCGAGCGACGCGGCCCGCTGTTCGCCTCCGGGGCCGCATCCTCCGGAGAGCCGTTCATCGAGACCCCGGTCGCCTACGACGCGATCCTGCTGGCGAGCTTCGGCGGCCCCGAAGGGCAGGACCATGTCATCCCGTTCCTGCGGAACGTGACGCGCGGCCGCGGCATCCCGGACGAGCGGCTCGAGGAGGTGGCGACCCACTATCGCCACTTCGAGGGCGTGAGCCCGATCAACGAGCAGAACCGCCGGCTCAAGCTGGCGCTCGAGGCCGAGGTCGCCCGCCGCGGACTGAACCTGCCGATCTACTGGGGCAACCGCAACTGGGACCCGTTCCTGGAAGACGCCGTCCGCGCGGCGCACGCGGACGGCCACCGCACACTGCTCGCGATCGCGACGAGCGCGTACAGCTCCTACTCGAGCGACCGTCAGTATCGCGAGGACTTCGCTCGCGTGCTGATCGACACGGGCCTCGGTGAGGGGGACGATCCCGTCACGATCGACAAGGTGCGCCTGTTCTTCGACCACCCCGGCTTCGTCGAGCCGTTCTACGAGGGCGTGCGCGACGCGGTCGCTGCCTTCCTCGCCGAGGGCATCGCGGCGCCGGCCATCCGCGTGCTGTTCTCGACGCACAGCATCCCGACGGCCGATGCCGACCGCTCCGGCCCGCGCGACGTGGACTGGGGCGAGGGGGGCGCGTATGCCGCCCAGCATCGCGCGGTCGCCGCGCACATCCTGACGCGGCTGTCCGACGAGCTGCCCGAGGCGGCGGCGTCGAGCGGGAAGCTCGTGTACCAGTCGCGCTCCGGCCCCGCCTCGCAGCCCTGGCTCGAGCCCGACATCAACGACGAGATCGCCGAGCTTCCTGCGCAGGGCGTCGAGGCCGTCGTGATCGTGCCGCTCGGCTTCATCAGCGACCACATGGAGGTGCTCTGGGACCTCGACAACGAGGCGATCCGGTCGGCGTCGGACGCGGGCATGAAGGCCGTGCGCACGCAGACCCCCGGCGTGCACCCCGCGTTCGTCGCGGGGCTCATCGACCTCGTCGAGGAGCGTCTGAACGGCACTCCCGCGTCCGAGCGCCCCGCGCTCACGGAACTCGGGCCGTGGTACGACATCGCGCGGCCGGGGGACAGCGAGAACGTCCGCCTCGGCTTCATGCCGGCCGCGGCGGGCATCCTGCCCTGAGCGCCGTCCCGGCTCCTGAGCCGACGCAGAAGCTGTTCGCCCGTCGCGGGGCGAACGAGAATCTAGGATCGAGTCCATGCGCATCCACATCGCGACCGACCACGCCGGCCTCGAGTTCTCGACCCAGTTGCAGCACCACCTGGCCGAGCAGGGGCACGAGGTGGTCGATC
>NZ_JAPSJA010000378.1 GCF_031178525.1 Microbacterium sp. | reverse complement strand
GCTGCGGCGGCGCGGAGCGGCCGAGGAAGACACGGTCGGCGACGGCAGCAGCGTCGGCGAGCACCACGCGTCGCTCCCCCGCGGCCGCGAGCACGCCTTCGAGCGGAGCGTGCGGCGGAGCGACCCGGCGGATCGGGCGATACGCATCGGTGAGCGGCGGCGCGGCCGTTTCGGCGGGCGCCGTGGCCGCGACCTCGGGAGCTTCGACGAGGGGGCGCACGCGAGTCATGACGCCATCCTGCGTGCCCGTCCACGCGCCGCACGGGCGTAGGCCCCGATCAGGCGCGAAGCGTCCGGCGACGCTGCCTGTGGACGAGGTGCCGCGCACCGAACGGGTCGGCGCGCGGCCGTCGACTCGGTAGGCTGGAAGCATGGCAGCACGCACCCCCGAGGCCGAGAAGCGCCCGGGATTCTTCAAGCAGATCAGGTCCCTGTTCACCTTCACGCGCGAGGTGTACCCCTGGATCGGCTGGCTGCTGCTCGGAATCCTCGTCGCGGGCATCGCGATCGGCGTCCTGCTGGGCTTCCTGCTCCAGCCGTCCGTGTGGGGCGTGATCCTGTGGGGCCTCGCCGGCGTCATGCTCGGCCTGCTCGCCGCCATGATGACCCTCACGCGCGTGTCGACCAAGGCGATGTACCGCAAGATCGACGGCATGCCCGGCGCGACGGGACACGTGCTGTCGACGATGCTCGGTCGCAGCTGGCGCTCGAGCGAGATGCCCGTGGGCGTCAACCCCAAGACTCAGGAGGCGGTCTACCGCGCCGTCGGCCGCGGTGGCGTGGTGATCGTCGGCGAGGGCGCCCGCGGACGCCTCACCCGCCTGATGCGCGACGAGCGGATGAAGGTCAGCCGCGTCGCCGCGGGCGTCCCCGTGCACGAGCTCTACGTCGGCCACGGCGAGGACGAGGTGCCGATCTCGCAGCTCGCCAAGACGATCAAGGCCTACCCGAAGGCCATCGACCGCGCCACCATGGGCGCCGTCGTCCAGCGCATCGAGTCGGTCTCGCAGTCGCTCGCATCGCTGCCGATCCCGAAGGGCATCGATCCGACGAAGGCTCGCGCCCCGCGTCCGCGCTGATCCGCGAACATGACGAACGCCCCGCCGACAGGCGGGGCGTTCGTCGTCTCAGGCGCGCACCAGGATCGTGCGCGCCGCGCGGTCGTGGAGGCCGCGCTGATCCGGATCCCACACCACGGCGGGGATCAGCAGCACGAGCAGCAGCGTGCGCACGATCGGGCGCCACACGCCCGTCCAGCCGCCGCCCTCGAGCTGCAGGCGCATGCCGGCGATGCGATGCCCCGGGCTTCCGCCCATCGTCGGCACGAAGAGGATGTGGATCGCGGCGAACACCGCCAACGTCGCGAGCGGGTCGTAGTCGAAGAAGGCGATGGAGATCACGACGGCGGCCGTCCAGTCGATCGCGAGACCGAGGATCCGGCGCGGGAGGCGTGCCACGCTGCCCTTCCCGGTCGCCGGCAGGCCCAGTCGCTGCCCTGGATATGCGTCGGCGGAGGTGCTCATCCGTCCAGCCTATGTCGCCCGGAAACGCGCGCCTCTCAGCGTCCGCGTAACATCCCGGAAACATGAGGGACACCCTCGGGCAATGCCCTGCCGCTACGGTCGTGGCGTCACCTGCGTTCCAGGCGATCCCACTAGTCCCACCAATCTGGAGCCTCAATGTTCAACGATTCATCCGAGGTGCTGGCCTTCATCAAGGACAACGATGTCAAGTTCCTCGACATCCGGTTCACCGATCTCCCCGGTGTCCAGCAGCACTTCAACATCCCGGCCTCGACTGTCGATGAGGAGTTCTTCACGGTGGGGCAGCTGTTCGACGGCTCCTCGATCCGGGGCTTCGCGAACATCCATGAGTCGGACATGCA
>NZ_JAPSJA010000124.1 GCF_031178525.1 Microbacterium sp. | reverse complement strand
GAAGCGTCCGCAGCGCGAGGGTGACGGGCGCGGCGAGCACGAGCAGCAGGGGCGCCAGCATGCCCGCGGCGAGGTGCGCGCCCATGTGAGCGACGAAGTCGTCGTGCGCCTTCTCCGCGAGGTCGCCGACCACGGTGGCGGTGGCCGCGGCGATCCCGACAGTCCACAGCCCGAGCCGATCCGTCGACCACGCGCGCCCCTGTCGCCGCGACGTGACCATGCCGGAGGCATAGACCACCACCGCCAGGACGGCCAGTCCCAGCAGCACGAGGTCGAGCGTCCCCGCGCCTCCTCCGCCGCCGTGCCCGTGCATCAGGCGCGCTCCCGCACGGCCGCCCGGGACGGACGCGTCACCACGACGAGCACGATCCCCACGGCGAGGATCACCGCGGCCGAGATGTTCCATGCCAGGTCATACGGAAGGAGGTCGTCGACGTAGCGGATCTGGTGGATCTGCAACGCCTTGTGGTGGATCGTGCCGTCGTACAGCTGGAACGCACCGGCGCCGAGCAGCACCCCGCCGATCCACCGCGGCAGGTGCAGCGCGTCTCGTCGTCTCAGGTCGGCGAACAGGAACAGGCCCGCGATCGTGGCGAACCAGCTGAGCGCATGGAAGAGCCCATCGGACACGAGTCCGAGCTCGGGCGTGCCGCGGTCGTAGAAGTGGTGCCAGTGCAGCAGCTGGTGGAACACCACTTCGTCGATGAAGGCGATCAGGCCGACGCCGAACAGCACTCCCGACCACACGTTCCGGGCGGGTCGGACGTGACTGCGCTGGGACGACGTCGCGCGCCCGCGGTGCGACTCGGAAGACGTCATGAAACCGATGCTCCCGGTGTGGAAGTCGATCCGGTACCGGCTCGACCTTTCCGCCAAGGGGTGGTAATCGGCAGGATCGCAGGATGAGCCTCTCGATCACCGACGGACCCCGCGGTCGGCGGCTGTGCCTGGAGGGTGGCGCAGCTGCTCGACGACAGGGTCATGCGGCACGTGTTCGATCTGAGCTACGAGCTGGACCCGGGGCGCGGGACCTCGGTGCTGCTGATCGGCGACCCCGCCTACGAACCCACGGGATCCGTGGCCGCGCTCGTGACGCTGCTCGGCGATCTCGACCCCCGAGACGCCGGCGCCGCGATCGTCGTTGAGGCTCTGCGGCAGAGCGTGACCAGCGCTCGGTACTGGCAGGAGCCCGGCGGCGAGGACGTGCTCGCTGCGTTGCCCGATGTCCGCGCCGCGCTCGAGCCGATCGCCGCCGCGCTCTCACACCGGCCGGAACTCGCGTGGTGGCACGAGGATCGCCGGATCGCGCAGTGGGCGATCGACTGGCGCGACGCCGCGGACCCCGCACCGTTCGTCTCGGATCCGGCGGCCGAGCTCGTGCGCTGGCACGACGCGACGCGCACGGAGGAGATCACCAGCGCGCGGGAGCGCCCGAGTGATCCCCTTGCGAACTGGTCGGGCACCTGGTGGTCGGCGCCGACCACGCTGCCGCACACGACGGGAGAGCTGACGGATGGACGCCCTGCGGGCCTGCTGCTGGTGGAGGACTCGCTCGGCTGGGATGTCGCCACCGCGATTCCCGTGCGCGGCGCCGGCCGGACGTGCGAGATCCGCGGTCCGGGCGACTGGGCGGAGTTGTGCCGCCGCCACCCCTTGGAGGTGACGGCCTCTCGCCGTCAGGACTGGTACCGGACGACGGGCAGGGATGGGCGCTGGGTGATGCCCGACTGGCTGAGCGTCGCGACCGAGTGGGACGCCGTCCATCTCACGACGATCGGCTACCTCGCGGCAGCAACGCGGGAGATCCCCGTCGCGAACGGCATGTCGTCCGTCATCGCCGGTTGGGCGCCCGACACGACCTATTGGCTCGCCGACGTGGCGCGCGAGATCGAGGAACCTCGCACCTTCTGGCGGATGATCGAGGACGAGTGGGTGCGCGCGGGCTGACCCGGTTCTGCGGCTGTCCGCCGGGCGTCCGACGGGATCAGGCGAAGCGCGTCGCAATCGCGAGCACCCGCCGTGCGGCCTCGACCATCGCGACGTCGAGGAAGGTGCCGTCCCCGAGCACGACGGTGCCGGAGCCGTCGTCCGCCGCCGAGCCGACGCGCTCGACGATCTCGCGCGCGCGGTCGACTTCGGCGTCCGAGGGCCGGAACGCGCGCTCGATCACCGGCAGCTGCGCGGGATGGATCGCGGTGCGCCCGAGGAAGCCCATCGCGCGCCCCGCCGCACAGCTCGCGGCGAGCCCGTCGGCGTCGCGCACGTCCGTGTAGGCGCTCATCATCGGTGCGGGCAGGCCCGCCGCGGCGGCGGCGTTGACCACGCGCGAACGGATCCACTGCAGGCCCGCGTCGTCTCCCGACGGCAGACCGAGCTGCGATCGCAGATCCGCCTCGCCCAGCGCGAGGGTCGCCACGCCTGCCGAGGCGATGTCGAACGCGCGCTCGACGCCGATCGCGCTCTCGATCAGCGCGTGGATGCGGCGTCCGGGCACGACCTCGCGCGCGGCCGCGACGTCATCGGCCGACGCGATCTTCGGCACGCGCACGGCGACGGTCGCGGGCAGCTCCCGGATGGCGGCCAGGTCGTCGTCGTGCCACGCCGATCCGCGCGCGTTGATGCGCACCTGGACCGAGGACGCCGCCGACAGCGCGTCGACCAGGGCGGCGCGCGCGTCGCGTTTGCGCGCCGGCGCGACGGCGTCCTCGAGATCGACGATCACCTCGTCCGCCCCCGCGGTGAGCGCCTTGCTCACGCGATCCGGCCTGTCCGCCGGGACGTACAGCGCCGTCAGCACGATCCGGTCCGTCATGCGATCGCCCCCTCGTCCCGCAGCCGCGCGATCGCGTCGGCGTCGAGACCCAGCTCGGCGAGCACCGCGTCGGTGTCGGCCGCCGGCGCCCGCCCCGGGAACGCGATCACCGGCTCGTCCTCGGACAGCCGGAAGATCGGCCCCTGCATCGCGATGTCGCCGAGGTCGTCGTCGTGGATGCGGTGGATCGTGCCGAGCGCGGTGAAGTGCGGATCCGTCACGATGTCGGCCGCGTCGTAGACGGGCGCGACGGCGGCCTGCGCCCGCTCGAACGCGGCGATCACCTCGTCTCGCGGACGCTCCCCGATCCAGGCGCCCACGGCCTCGTCGATCTCGTCCGCGTGCGCGGCGCGACCGGATCCCGTCGCGAACCAAGGCTCTTCGGCGAGCTCGGGGCGCCCCACGAGCGCCATCACGCGCTCCGCGATCGACTGCGCGCTCGACGAGACAGCGACCCAGCGGTCGTCGGACGTGCGATACGCGTTGCGCGGGGCGTTGTTGCCGGAGCGATTGCCCGTGCGCGGCTGCACGGTGCCGAGCTGATCCCAGCGCGTGATCTGCGGTCCCAGCATCGCCAGGATCGGCTCGATGATCGCCACGTCCACCTCCTGACCCCGGCCTGTCCGCTCACGGGCATGCAGGGCCACCATGACGGCGTAGGCCGTCGCGAGCGAGGCGATGCCGTCCGCGAGGCCGAAGGGCGGCAGCGTCGGCGGGCCGTCGGGCTCGCCCGTCATCGCCGCGAAGCCGCTCATCGCCTCGGCGAGGGTGCCGAAGCCGGGGCGCGAGCGATACGGGCCGATCTGCCCGAAACCCGTGACGCGCGCGAGGACGAGCCCGGGGTTGTCCGCGGCCAGCGTCTCGTAGCCGAGGCCCCAGCGCTCGAGCGTCCCCGGCCGGAAGTTCTCGATCACGACGTCGGCGGTCTCCGCGAGCCGCCGGAACGCGTCCTGTCCGCCGGGCATGTGCAGGTCGATCGCGATCGTGCGCTTGTTGCGCCCGAGCGTCTTCCACCACAGGTTGTGGCCGTCCTTCGACGGCCCGTGCCCGCGAGACGGGTCCGGGCGGCCGGGCTGCTCGACCTTGATGACCTCGGCGCCCATGTCGCCCAGGTGCATCGCCGCCATGGGGCCGGCGAACAGCGTCGACGCGTCGATGACCCGCAGCCCGGCCAGGGCGCTCATGCGCTCACGTCCCAGCAGACCCGGAAGCCGATCGACGGCGACGCGTCCACGCCCAGACCGGGCAGCAGCAGCTTGGCGGCGAACTGCGGCGAGCGCGGACCGCCGTCGAAGTACCAGTCGGATCCGGCCGATTCGTGCGCGGAACCGCCCTTCAGCATCACGAACCGGGTGCGGCCGTCGCTGTGCTCCGACTCCGTCCAGTTCCACACCAGCGGCTCGAGCCGTCGGAAGCCCGGCTCGCTCGCTGCGAGCTGCCATTCGTCCTCCGACGGGAGGCGACCGCCGGCCCACGCCGCGTACTGACGGGCTCGGGTGAAGGTCACTCCCGTCGCCGGGCGATCCGCCGACGCCGCCTCGTCCGTGGGCTCGCCGATCGCTTGGAGGAACAGCGCGTACTGCGCCTCCGTGACCTCCACGGCGGCCACGCGCACGGCGGACCGGATGTCCGCCACCCTCTCGAGCGTCCGCTGGTCGTGCAGGCGCGGCGGCAGGGGCTTCCATTCGTCGACGTATGGCGCACCGTCGTACATCCCCGTCTCGCGCTGACGGAAGCGCACGGTCAGGATGCGGCGGCCGGGGGCGAGCTCGACGGTCTCGCGGGCGAGCTCCGCGGGGTCCGGCGCGCGCGGCCCCTCCCACGCCGGCGCCGACAGCCGCTCGGCCCGCCGGTGCGGGAACGCCGCGTCCGCGACGTGCGTGCGCTCCGCCAGCCGGGTCCGCAGCTCGGCGAGCTCCGCGGGCTCGTCCGCACCCTCCCCGAGGTGCAGCAGGGCCGCGATCCCGTGCGCGGGCACCGTGACGGCGGGCGCCTCCGACACGACCGGCGCGCCGGGCTCGTGCAGCGCGATCCACCGACCCGTTCCTTCCGGCCGGTGCACGGCGTCGCGCGATCCGGTGTTCGCCAGCGTCAGCAGCGTGACGCCGTCCAGGGCGAACGCGGATCCGTGCACGGCGCCGTCGCTGACGGACAGCGGCGTCCACTCGCCCTCGACGAGCCAGCGGTGCAGGCCGCGCTGCACGGGCAGCATCCGGCGCAGCGTCGCGGCGTCGCGCGGGTTCCAGCCCACCCAGACGCCGAACACGACCTCCCACACCATCACCCCGACGCCGTTGAGCCAGGCCGAGATGAGCTCGCCGGAGTGGTCGCGATGCCAGCGGCGGATGTGGTGCTGCATGTGCCGGCGCTCGAACCAGCGGGCGCGCAGCACGCCCGGCACGGGCGAGTCGGCGAACCACTGCGCCCACGACAGCGTGTGGTCGGCGATCCGCTCGGTCGCGAGCTTCGACTCCCCCTCGAGCCCGATGCCGGGTCGCGCGTCGTCGAGGGCGGCGACGAGGTCCGGGTCGGCCTTCCGCAGCGTGTCGAGGAAGACGCCGTCTGCGCCCAGGCGCCGGATCACGCGGGCCAGCTCGGTCGCGTCCTCGCCGCCGCGGCGAGTGCCGGTGTCCCAGGGGTTGTAGTCGACGAACACCGCGACGCCCGCCTCGCGCAGCGCGCGCGCCGCGGCCTCCAGGCCGGGCACCTCGTAGAAGTCCCACTGGTTGCGGTCGTCGATGCCGATCACGGGGTAGGCGTGCCACAGCACGACCCCGTCCAGCCCGCCGAAGCGCTCGCGCGCGTCGTCGAGGAGACGCTCCGGCGTGAAGCGCTGCGCCGCGAAGTCGAAGAACAGCTCGTCCCACAGCCACACCTGCGCGACCGTGAAGCAGCGGCTCGCCCACGCGGACGCCGGATCGTCGTAGCGCGCCGTCTCGCCATGCCGCGCGCGAGCGCCCTCGCGCCATGCGGTCAGCTGCGCGCGCCAGGCCGGCAGATCCGCGGGGTCGGCCGGCGCGGCGAAGATCTTGGCGTCGTCGAGCGCGAGCGCGACCTCGCCCTCCGCGACGTCCTCGGCGAGAGGCACGGACGTGGGCAGGTCGATCTCCCGCGGAACCAGCGGGTCGAAGCCGCCGCTCACGATGCCGTCTCCAGCAGTCCCGCGACCTCGTCGGCCGTGGGAACCGCCTCCTGCGCCCCGGGACGCGCGACCGCGAGCGCGGCAGCGGCAGCGCCCGCGCGTGCGGCATCGGCGAGGACATCGGCGTCTGGGCGGCGTCCGGCGTCGGACAGGCGTGCGGCCAGCACGCCGCAGAACGTGTCCCCCGCGGCGGTCGTGTCGACGGCCTGCGTGGGGAACGCCGGCACGTGGCGACGCTCGCGCCCCACCGCGACGACCGCGCCCGCCGCGCCGAGCGTCACGACGAGCGCGGGCACGCGCGCGGCGATCGCGTCCACCGCCGCCTCGAGCTCGTGACCGGCGTCGCCTCCCGTTCCGCGCAGGATGTCGCGGAGCTCGTGCTCGTTGACGACCAGGACGTCCACGACGGCGAGCACGCGCGCCGCCGTGTCTCGTGCGGCGAGCGCGCCGGACGGCGCGGCGTTCAGCACGAACGCCGCGTGGTCAGCCCGCGCCTCGGCGGCGGCGAGCACACCGGGCAGCGGGATCTCCAGCTGGGCGAGCACGACGTCGGCCGCGGCGACGAGCGCGCGCTGGTCGTCCCCGAGCCGGTCCACCGCGGCGTTGGCTCCGGACACGACGACGATCGCATTCTCGCCGTCGTCCGACACCGAGATCAACGCCACCCCGGTGGGAAGCGGCGCGGTGGCGAGCCCGGAGACATCGATGCCGTCGCGGATGAGCGCCTCGCGCAGCGCGCTCCCGTCGCCGTCGGCGCCGACCGCACCGATGAACACGGCCGGAACGCCACCGGCGCGGGCGGCGGCGACCGCCTGGTTCGCGCCCTTGCCGCCGCCGCCGCGCGACGACCCGGTTGCCAGCAGGGTCTCCCCAGGTCGCGGGATGCGCGCCACGCGTGCGACGACATCCATGTTCACGCTGCCCACCACGGCCACGGTCATGCTCGCATCCTCTCCGGCAGCGCCCGCGTGCGCGCCACAAGCTCCTCGATGTCGCGCTCGGCGCCGCCCGGCAGCGACGTCGCGATCCGGCCGCGCAGCGGCGCCGTCCACTTCTCGCCGATCGCCGCCGCGCCGCCGAGCGCGCCGAGGACGGAGCCCACGGTCGCACCGGCCGAGTCGGTGTCCCAGCCGCCGGCCACCGCGATCCGGATGCCACGGCCGAAGTCGCCGGCCGACGCCTCGATCGCGCACGCGATGAGAGCGGCGTTGTTCAGCGTGTGCACCCAGTGCAGCCCTCCCAGGCGGTCGTGCAGAACGTCGAGCGCGGCCGGCTCGTCCGCAGCTCCCGCGGCCACGGCGCGTCCGGCCTCACGGCCGAGCGCGATCGCCGCGGCCAGGCGCGATCGCGGCGGAACGACCGCGTCCGCGGCGTCGAGCACCTGACCGGTGCGGTCGGCGACGAGCGCCGCCGCGCACAGCGCCGCGGCCCACATCGCGCCGTAGAGGCCGTTGCGGGTGTGGCTCAGCCGCGCGTCCGTCCACGCCGAGCGCGCCGCCCGGCGCACGTCGCCGGGGTGGGCCCAGCCGTGCACATCCGCACGGATGAGCGCGCCGATCCACTCGCGGAACGGGTTGTGGTGCGTCGCGGTCTCCGGCACGGGTCGCGCATCGAGCAGGTTGCGGTAGGCCGCCCGCTCGGCCGTGAACACGCGTCCGCCCGGGAGGTTGTCGAGCCAGGCCTGCGCGACGTGCTCGGTCGTGAGGGCGGTGCCGTGCGCCTCCAGCAGGT
>NZ_JAPSJA010000123.1 GCF_031178525.1 Microbacterium sp. | reverse complement strand
AGGCACAGGTCGATGTCCTCGACCTCCGGCACCACGCCCTCGTCGAGCATGAGCCTGATCTCGCTCGCGAGGCCGTCCTCGACGCGGCGCAGGATCTCCGCCTCCGACGCCGGCGACGTGCCGGTCTCGATGACCTTCTGAGCCTGCTTGGTCCAGCCCGTGACCTTGCCGCTCTTGTCCTTCTCGACCACGTCGCCGACCTCGGCGAGACGGTGCAGGTTCTCGGAGGCGAAGAAGCGGTCGGGGAAGTGCCGCACCATCGTGTCCTGGACGTGCGCCGCCACCTTCCAGCCGACGAGGTCGATCAGCTGGAACGGGGTCATCGGCAGGCCGAGCGGCGCGAACGCCTTCTCGACCGTGAGCAGCGGCGTGCCCTCGTCGACCGCGCGCGCGGCCTCGCCCATGACCTTCGCCAGCAGGCGGTTGACGACGAAGCCCGGTGCATCGGCCGTGAGCACGGCGTTCTTGCGCAGGTTCTTCGCCACCACGAAGGCGGTCGAGAGGGCCTCGTCACTCGACTGCGGCGTCTTCACGATCTCGATCAGCGGCATGACCGCCACCGGGTTGAAGAAGTGGAAGCCGACAAGGCGCTCGGGGTGCGCGAGCACCGAGCCGATCTCCTCGACCGAAAGCGACGACGTGTTGGTCGCGAGGATGGCATCGGGCGCGATGATCTGCTCGATCTCGCGGAACACCTGCTGCTTGACGCCGGTCTCCTCGAACACGGCCTCGATCACGAAGTCGCAGTCGGCGTACTCGCTCTTGTCCACCGTGCCGTGCACGAGGGCGCGCAGACGGTTCGCCGTGTCGGCGTCGATGCGGCCCTTCGCTTCGAGCGAGGCGATCTCGTCGCGGATGTACGACAGGCCCTTGTCGACGCGCGCCTGGTCGATGTCGGTGATGAGCACGGGCACCTGCAGGCGGCGCACGAACAGCAGCGCGAACTGGCTCGCCATCAGCCCCGCGCCGATCACGCCCACCTTCGTGACCTTCTTCGCCAGCGTCTTGTCCGGCGCGCCGACAGGGCGCTTGGCGCGCTTCTGCACGAGGTCGAAAGCGTACATGGACGCGACGAACTGGTCGCCCGAGATGAGCTCGGCCAGGGCCTCGTCCTCGCGCGCGAATCCCTCCTCGATCGTGCCGCTCTTCGCCTTGTCGATGAGCTCGAGCGCGAGATACGGCGATCGCGGGACCGTGCCGATGCGGCTCTCGAGCATGTTGCGCGCGACCTTGACCGCGATGGGCCACTTGGTCAGGCGCTCGATCTTGCCTGGCGCGTTCTTGCGCTCGACCTTGATCGTGCCCGCGAGCACCCCGTCCGCCCAGCGCAGCGAGTCCTCGAGGTAGCTCGTGGGGCTGAAGATCGCGTCGAACATTCCCAGCTCGTACGCCTGCTGCGGCTTGAGCGTGCGGTTCTGCTTGAGCGGGTTCGAGATGATCACCTCGAGCGCATTCTCGATGCCGATCAGATTGGGAAGCAGCGTCACGCCGCCCCACCCGGGCACCAGGCCCAGGAAGACCTCGGGCAGCGCGATGGCGGCGGCCGAGGAGTCGACCGTGCGGTAGGTCGAGTTCAGTGCGATCTCGACCGCACCGCCGAGGGCGAGGCCGTTCACGAACGAGAACGACGGCACGCCGAGGTCGGACAGCTTCCCGAGCACGTGATGGCCGAGCTGGGCGATCAGGCGCGCGATGTCCTTCGACGGCAGGTCGCTCACGTTCGACAGATCCGCGCCGGCCGCGAAGATGTACGGTTTGCCCGTCACCGCGACCGCGTCGATCTCGCCTGCCGCGGCGCGCTGCTTGAGCTCGTCGAGCCGCGCGCCGAGTTCCGTGAGGGTGCCAGGGCCGAGGGTGTTCGGTCGTGTGTGGTCCTTGCCGTTGTGCAGCGTGATCAGCGCGATCGTGCGGCCGCTGGCGAGGCGCACGTCGCTGACGAGCGAGCGGGTGATGACCTCGCCCTCCGTCAGGGCGAGCAGCGGGGAGAAGTCGATCTTCGTGTAGTCGGTCACAGCCAGGCTCACTTCTTCTTCTCGCCGGTGCGGACGCCGGCGGCCGCCTTCTTCGAATAGTGGGGGTTCTCCCAGATGACGCTGCCGCCCTGGCCGAGGCCGACGCACATCGCCGTCAGGCCGTAGCGCACCTCGGGGTGCTCGGCGAACTGCGCCGCGAGCTGGATCATCAGGCGCACGCCGGAGGCGGCGAGCGGGTGACCGACGGCGATCGCGCCGCCCCACGGGTTGACGCGCGGGTCGTCGTCCGCGATGCCGAAGTGGTCGAGGAGCGAGAGCACCTGGATCGCGAACGCCTCGTTCAGCTCGAACAGGCCGATGTCGTCGATCGTGAGTCCCGCCTTGGCGAGCGCCTTCTCGGTCGCGGGGATCGGGCCGATGCCCATGATCTCCGGCTCGACACCCGCGAACGCGAACGAGACGAGCTTCATCTTGGGCGTGAGGCCGAACTCCTTCACCGCGGCGCCGCTCGCCAGCAGGCTCACGGTGGCGCCGTCGGTCAGCGGCGACGACGTGCCGGCGGTCACGCGCCCGTGCGGCCGGAACGGCGTCTTCAGGCCCGCGAGACCCTCCATCGTGGTCTCGGGGCGGCGCCCCTCGTCCTCGCTCGCCAGGCCCCACTGGCCGTCCGAGCCGGCGACGGCGACGGGGACCAGGTCGGGCTGGATCTTGCCGGCCTCGTACGCGGCCTGCACCTTCTGCTGGCTCCGCATGCCGAAGCGGTCGGCGCGCTCCTTCGTGAGCGCGGGGAAGCGGTCGTGGATGCGCTCGGCCGTGACGCCCATGTTCAGCGCGCCCGGGTCGACGAGCTTCTCGGCGACGAAGCGCGGGTTCGGGTCTGCGTTCGCGCCGATCGGGTGCCGGCCCATGTGCTCGACACCGCCCGCGATCGCGACGTCGTACATGCCGACGCCGATCGAGGCCGCCATGGTCGTCACGCTCGTCAGCGCACCGGCGCACATCCGCTCCACCGCGAGTCCCGGCACGGTCATGGGAAGCCCGGCCAGGATCGCGGACGTGCGCCCCAGGGTGAGACCCTGGTCGCCCGTCTGCGAGGTCGCCGCGATCGCGACGTCGTCGATCCGGTCCTTCGGGATGTCGGTGTTGCGCTCGAGGAGACCCTTCATCGCCTTGACGACGAGGTCATCCGCTCGCGTGTTCCAGTACATGCCCTTCTCGCCCGCGCGCCCGAAGGGGGTGCGCACTCCGTCGACGAAATAGACATCAGCCAGCTCGGCCACTCTGCCTCCAGTCCTTGGGCACGCCGGCACTCGGCCGGGGCCGCCCCTGAGTAGGTTCGATTTCAGCCTAGGGAGGCCGGCATCGGGGCAAGAACCGGTTGGCCCGGATCGACTAAGCCGGTTCGTCGGCCTCGTCGGCGGTTTGCACTGCTCGCACAAATGCCGCGGCGATGATCTGTGCGGTCTGTGCAATCTGCCACTCGCGAGCGCCGAGGCGTCGCAGGGCGTCGCCGATGGCCGACGCGTCGGAAGGCACGGGAGGCTCCCACGCGACGCGCCGCAGGATCTCGGGAGTGAGCAGGTTCTCGGTCGGCATCGACAGCTCCGCGGCGCGCTCCTCGACGGCGGGGCGCGCCTGCTTCAGCCGGAGGTCGGCCTCGGGATTGCGATCCGACCAGGCCCGCGGCGGCGGCAGGGTGTCGCTCGGGACCCGCTCGACAGGCAGATCCCCGCTCTCGCGGCCCGCGACGATCGCGTTCCACCATCGATCCAGCTGCGAGCGGCTCGCTCGGCCGTTGAACGCCTTGAGGGCGGCGAGCTCGCTCTTGGATGCGGGGGCGGCGATGACGGCGGCGACCAGCGCGCGATCCGGCACGAGCCGGCCGGGGGAGATGTCCTGCTGCATCGCGTACTCCTCGCGGGCCAGCCAGAGCTGACGCGCCACGGCGAGGTTGCGACGGCCGCGCACGGTGTGCAGGCCGCTCAGGCGGCGCCACGGCTCGGCCCGCGGGGGCTTCGCCTCCCGCACCCTGGTGGCCTCGAACTCCTCCGCGGCGTACTCGGTCTTACCCGCCTCCGCGAGCGCATCGACGAGCGCGTCGCGCACGTCGACGAGGTGCTCGACGTCTAGCGCGGCGTACTCGAGCCAGGCCTGCGGCAGCGGACGGGTCGACCAGTCGGCGGCGGAGTGCTCCTTCTTGAGGACGATGCCGAGCGTGGCCTCGACCACGGCGGCGAGTCCCACGCGCTCCCAGCCGAGCAGACGCGCCGCGAGTTCCGTGTCGAAGATGCGCGGCGGCAGCAGGTCGAGCTCGCGCAGCGAGGGCAGATCCTGGCTCGCGGCGTGCAGGACCCACTCCTCGTCGCCGATCGCGGCCTGCAGGGGAGCGAGGTCCTCGAGCGCGGGCGGGTCGAACAGGAACACGCCGGAGCCGCGGCGGAACACCTGCACGAGGTAGGCGCGCTGCGAGTAGCGGAAGCCGGACGCGCGCTCCACGTCGACCGCGACGGGACCCGTGCCGGTCGCGAGGGCGTCGCACGCCGCGGCGAGCCCCTCGGCCGTGTCGATCACGTCGTACCGGGCGGCCTCAGCCATTCGGGAACCTCCGCTCTCCGAGGACCGCAATGCCCTCGGACCCCGGCGGGAGTCCCGCCAGCATGCATACGAGTTCAGCCCACGCCTCGAGGTGCGCGCCGAACGATCCGTCCGGCGACCACGACGCGCGCAGCTCGATCTGGGCGCCGTCGCCCTCTTCGGCGAGTGAGCCGAAACCCTTCGACAGGATCTTGGTGGCCGTGCCGGAGGCCGAGTGGTACTCGGCCTGTCGCGAGTCGAGGGCGTCGACGAGCCAGGACCACGTCACGTCCGCCAGCAGGGGATCCGTGCCGATCTCCGGTTCGAGCGGCGCCTGCGCGAACGCGACGATGCGCCACGCCCCGCCCCACGCGTCGGGCTCTGCCGGGTCGTGCAGCAGGATGAAGCGCCCCGTGCCGTACGGCGACTCGCCCTCGGTCGTGGGGCGCACATCGCCGGCCAGCGCGAGGCTGAACGGCGCCACGCCCTGGGGCGAGGGGATCTCACGCACGACGAAATCGCCGCGGAACGACGCGGCGCGCAGCTGATCCTCTGCGGCGGCGAACGCGTCGTCCGGGCCTCGTCCTGCACTCACGCTGTCAGATTAGAGTGGAGGGGTCATGAAGCACCTCAGGCGCGCCGCTTCCCCCGCCGCCGCACCCGCGTCCGCGGGCTCCGCGATCCTGTCGATGGTCGGTCTTGGCGTGCTGCTGACGGGCGTGGCCACCGCGCTGAGCATCCGGATCGCCGGCGTCGCGCGCCGCGTCGTGACGCCCGCGCCTCGTGTCGCGGATGTGGAGATCCTCGGCATCGATCGGGCGGCTCAGACCATCACGCTCACGCGCACGCCCGACACGATGCTGCCGGGGCGCTACGGCATCTTCACGAACGGGGCGGGGTACGTCAAGCTCGGAGCCGTGCTGGCGCAGGACGACACCAGCGTGACGCGAAAGCTGCTCAGCCACATCGACGCCGCCACGCGCGTCGGTCCGCACGGCTCGTTCAGCGGCTGGTACTTCGACGAACCCGCTCAGCTTCACCTTCCTCATCACGAGGAGCTCGTCGAGACCCCGGTCGGACTGGCGCCCGCGTGGGTGTTCTCGGCGGGGCGCGGCGACGTCTGGGCCGTGCTCATCCACGGCCGCGGCACCACGCGCGCCGAGACGTTGCGCGCTGTGCCCACGCTGCACGCGGCGGGGATCTCGTCGATCGTCGTCTCCTACCGCAACGACGGCGAGGCCCCGCGCAGCCGCAGCGGACTGTACGGCCTGGGGGCGACCGAGTGGCGGGATGTCGACGCCGCGATCGACTGGGCACGCGACCGGGGAGCCGAGCGCATCGTGCTCATGGGCTGGTCGATGGGTGGCGCGATCGCGCTGCAGACCGCCCTCCGCTCCGAGCATCGCGACCTGATCGAGGGGCTGATCCTCGAGTCGCCCGTCGTCGACTGGCGCATCGTCCTCGACTACCACGCGCGCGAGCTTGGCGTGCCCGCCTTCGCGGCCCGTGCCGCGATGGGGACGCTCGAATCGCCGTGGACGGCCCGGGCAGCGGGTGCCGGACGGGGCGTGCCCTTCGATGAGCTGGACATGGTGGCGCGCTCGGCCGAGCTGTCCGTGCCGATCCTGCTGCTGCACAGCGACGACGACGGCTTCGTGCCCTCCGACGCCTCGCACGCGCTGGCGGAGGCGCGTCCGGATCTCGTCACGATGGAGGTGTTCTCGGTCGCGCGCCACACAAAGCTGTGGAACTACGACGAGCGCCGCTGGACGACTGCGATCGGCGACTGGCTCCGCGAGCGCGGCTTCGCCCGCTGAGCGTCAGCGCGCGTCGAGGCGCGCCTGCACCTGCCGCTTGGCGCGCATGAGCATCCCGGTCATGCCGGCGATGCGCAGCGGAGAGACGGCGCGCGTCAGGCCCAGGGACTGCGGGTAGTCGGAGGGGATCGCCAGCACCTCGCTCGCGGGCAGTCCCGAGATGCCCTGCGCGAGGATGCTGGCGAAGCCCCGCGTGGTCGGAGCCTCGGCCGGTGCGACCGCGTGCATCGTGACGGTGTCGTCGTCTGCCACCTCGAGCACGATGAACACGGGCGACTGGCACTCGGCGACGCGCTCCGTGAGCTCCGGATGATCCGCGTACGAGGACGGCACTTCCGGCAGCTCCCGCGAGAACTCCAGCAGCAGCTGGAGGCGTTCGGGCTCATCGAGCTCGAGGAACTCGTCGCGGATCTCCGCGAGCGCGGCCGGGAGGGTGTCGGACGTCATGCCTCCATCCTCCCACCGCCGCCGCGGTCCGGGATCAGCGCGCCGGCACCTCGCCGGGCTCGGCGCCCGTCACGATGGGCACCCGCACGGATGAGCCCCACTCGGTCCAGGAGCCGTCGTAGTTGCGCACGTCCGGGTAGCCGAGCAGGTACTTGAGCACGAACCACGTGTGGCTGGACCGCTCGCCGATGCGGCAGTAGGCGACGATGCGGTCGGCGTCGCCGAGGCCCGCCTCATCGCGGTAGATCGCCTCGAGCTCGGCCCGGGGCCTGAAGCCGCCGTCCTCGCCGACCGCCTTCGCCCACGGCACGTTCTGCGCGCTCGGGATGTGGCCCGCGCGCAGCGCGCCCTCCTCGGGATAGGCGGGCGCAGAGGTGCGCTCCCCGGAGAACTCCTCGGGCGAGCGCACGTCAATCAGCGGATCGCCCAGGTGCGCGAGCACGTCCTCCTTGAACGCGCGCAGTGTGGCGTCGTCCCGCTCGACCACGGGGTACTCGGTCGCGGCGCGGCCGGCCGGCTCGGTCGTCACGGGGCGACCCTCCGCGATCCAGCGATCGCGTCCGCCGTCGATCAGCCGCACGTCCTCGTGCCCGAACAGCGAGAACACCCACAGTGCGTAGGCGGCCCACCAGTTGTTCTTGTCGCCGTAGATCACGACGGTGTCGTCGCGCGAGATGCCCTTGGCGCTCAGCAGCTTCGCGAAGCCCTCGCCGTCGACGTAGTCGCGCACGACCGGGTCGTTGAGCTCGGTGTGCCAGTCGATCTTGACAGCGCCCGGGATGTGACCGGTCTCGTAGAGCAGCACGTCCTCGTCGGACTCGACGATCACCAGGCCCGGGGTGCCGAGGTGCTCCTCCACCCACGCGGTCGAGACGAGCCGGCCCGGCTCGGCGTACTCGGCGAACTGG
>NZ_JAPSJA010000377.1 GCF_031178525.1 Microbacterium sp. | reverse complement strand
CCCACCGTGGAACCGACGAGAGGAACGCGCATGTCCGATCCGAACCCCGAGCGGCCCATCGAGCCGACCGAGCTGGCGCACACCCCGCCGTCCGCGCCGGCCACGAGCGCGAAGCTGGTGGCGGAGACGTTCGGCACGCTCCTGCTGGTGTTCGGCGGCGTCGGCACGGCCGTCTTCGCCTCGAACCACTTCGTCGACACGCCCGCGGCCGTGTACACGGCCGTCGCGCTCGCGTTCGGGCTCACGGTCGTGGCGGGCGCCTATGCGTTCGGTCCGATCTCGGGCGGTCACTTCAACCCCGCCGTCACCCTGGGCCTCGCCGCCGCCGGGCGCTTCCCGTGGCGCGAGGCCGGCGGCTACATCATCGCGCAGGTGATCGGCGGCGTGATCGCCACGACCCTGCTCGTGCTGATCGGCACGTTCGGCCCCGCGAACTGGATCACCACGGCTCAGGACGCCGGCTTCGCGAGCAACGGCTGGGACAACCTCTCCCCCGCGGGCTTCGGCATGCCGGCCGCGATGATCGCGGAGGTGGTCCTCACGGGCCTGTTCGTGCTGATCATCCTGGGGGTGACCCACCCCACGCGCGGCAACCCGTCGCTCGCGGGCCTCGCGATCGGCCTCTCGCTCGCGCTCATCCACTTCATCAGCATCCCGGTGGACAACACATCGGTGAACCCCGCACGCTCGATCGCCTCCGCGATCTACGGCGGCGGCGAGGCGCTGCTGCAGCTGTGGGTGTTCATCCTGTTCCCCATCGCCGGCGCGATGCTCGCGGGCGTCGCCTACCGCTCACTGCTCGACACCACGCGCAGCTGAGCCCGCGCGGGTCAGCCGGCGACGAGCGTGGGGGTGCCTGCCTCGTACTCGGTGAGGTCGCCCGTCTCGCCCGCGCGCGCGGCACGCCGGCCGAGGAACAGCATCCAGAACAGCAGCACGCCGAGTGCCAGTGCGCCGATGCCGATCTTCAACCACCACGGCCACGGCTGACCGGTCACGAACCCCTCGACCGCGCCGGCGAGCGCGAGCGCGAAGATCAGTCCGATCGCGACGGTCGCGAGCGCGCGGCCCTCGGCGGCGAGCGCCGTCGTTCGCGTGCGGGGTCCGGGCGCCACCCACGCCCAGAAGGTGTGGAGCCCCGCCGCTCCCGCCACGAAGATGCACGTCATCTCGAGCAGACCGTGCGGCAGGATGTACAGGATCATCACGTCGAGCCGGTCGTACGCCGTCATGACCGCGGCCGCGGTGCCGAGCCCGACGGCGTTCTGCACGAGGACGTAGAGCGGGAAGATCCCTGTCACGCCGAAGAGCACGGCCTGCGCGGCGATCCAGGCGTTGTTCGTCCACACCATCCCCGCGAACACCGCCGCGGGGTTCTCGGTGTAGTACGCGGTGAAGTCGTTCTCGGCGTACTGCTCGAGCTGCGCCTCCGAGCCCAGGGTCGCGACCAGCGCCGGATCCCCCGCGATCCACGCGCCCGAGAGCGCGACGACCGCGATGAACGACAGCGCGATCGCGAGCGTCGACCACCGAACGCGATACAGCGCGGCCGGCAGCTGGTGCAGGAAGAAGCGCGGCAGCTGCCGCAGCACGTTGTCGGACGCGCCCGTGAGAGCCAGCCGCGCTCGCGAGAGGATCGTCGACACGTGATCGCCCTGCGGCGTGCGCCCGGCGGACGTCTTGAGATCCGCGAGGTCCGCCGACGCCGCCTGATAGCGCGCCACGAGCTCGTCGACCTCGGCGCCCGAGAGGCGGCGGCGCTGGGACAGCTCGTCCAGGCGCGCCCATTCCTGCCGCCGGGCGGTCGTCAGAGCGTCGAGGTCCACAGTGATTTACTGTACGCATGTCGACTGGCCACGGCCCCGGGATGACCTCCGTCGCGCCGCGCGTCGACA
>NZ_JAPSJA010000376.1 GCF_031178525.1 Microbacterium sp. | reverse complement strand
TCGCGGGCGTGGTGGTGGGCCTCGGGGGGGGGTCGGCGGGGGGGGGGGCTCCGCCCCCGCCCCCGCCCGGGCCCGCCGCCGCGACCCCAGCGCCGACGCCCGTCCCGGGCGTCGGGAGCCGCTGCGGAGCCACGCGCGTCCCGGGCGTCGGAACCGCCGCCCAGCAAGCACCGACACGCCCGGCTTGCACGTTCGTGCACGAGCGGCGTAGAGTTGACCGTTGGTGTCGTGCGCCCTCTGCGCGCGTCACTCGCACGACCAGCAACCAGAAGACTTGCAGAAGAAGGCTATGGCCAAAAAAGACGGCGTCATCGAGATCGAGGGCACGGTGATCGAGGCGCTTCCCAATGCGATGTTCCGCGTCGAGCTCTCGAACGGACACGTGGTGCTCGCGCACATCTCCGGGAAGATGCGGCAGAACTACATCCGCATCCTCCAGGAGGACCGCGTGATCGTGGAGCTCAGCCCCTACGACCTGAGCCGCGGCCGGATCGTCTACCGCTACAAGTGAGCCGGTTGCTGGAAAGGAACGGCTCGCGCCACCGCGCGAGCACGAGGCCAGCGAGGAAGAGAACATGAAGGTCTACCCCAGCGTCAAGCGCATCTGCGACAAGTGCAAGGTCATCCGCCGGCACGGTCGCGTCATGGTGATCTGCGAGAACCCCCGCCACAAGCAGCGGCAGGGCTGATGCCGCAGCGCTCGGATCGACGCCGTCGATCTGAGCGCGGAGGCATCAGGGTCGAGGAGCGCGCCGCCGAAGGCGGCACGCGTCACGAGACCTGGCGATCGCGGCCGGCGCCGCACGAGCACAACTGAACACTCCCCAGACGTGGACTCGAGACGCCGGCTGCGCCGGCTGCTCGATCACCGAAGGGATTCCCAGCAGCGGTAAGAGCTCTCTGACGAGGGCGACACCTTGGGGGAGAGGCCCAGGCACCTCCGCTGCTCCATACCTCTCATCACTCCAGAAGGAGACACACGATGGCACGCATCGCAGGTGTCGACATCCCGCGCGAGAAGCGCGTGGAGATCGCACTGACGTACATCTTCGGCGTCGGCCGCACCCGCTCGGTCGAGACGCTCGAGGCCACCGGCATCGACCGGAACACTCGCGTCAAGGACCTCACCGACGACCAGCTGGTCGCGCTCCGCGACCACATCGAGGGCACGTTCAAGGTGGAGGGCGACCTCCGCCGCGAGGTGACCGCAGACATCCGCCGCAAGGTCGAGATCGGCTCGTACGAGGGCATCCGCCACCGCCGCGGGCTCCCCGTGCGCGGTCAGCGCACCAAGACGAACGCGCGCACCCGCAAGGGCAAGAAGCAGACGGTCGCCGGCAAGAAGAAGGCCGGCCGCTAGGCCGCGTGGAGGTAGAGGAACATGGCAGCTCCCAAGTCCGCGGTCCGCAAGCCGCGCAAGAAGGACAAGAAGAACATCGCAGCGGGCCACGCCCACATCAAGTCGACGTTCAACAACACGATCGTCTCGATCACCGACACGACCGGTGCCGTCGTCTCGCAGGTCTCGGGTGGCGGCGTCGGCATGAAGGGCTCGCGCAAGTCGACGCCCTACGCCGCGCAGCTCGCCGCCGAGTCGGCCGCGCGCCAGGCGCAGGACCACGGCATGAAGAAGGTCGACGTCTTCGTCAAGGGCGCCGGTTCGGGCCGTGAGACGGCGATCCGCTCGCTCCAGGCCGCTGGCCTCGAGATCGGCGCGATCCACGACGTGACGCCGCAGGCGCACAACGGCGTTCGTCCGCCGAAGCCCCGCCGCAACTAAGTCGCTTCAGCCGGGCAGGCGGTCCCCGCCTGCCCGGCCATCCGCCGTCACTGAACACGCGAGTCATATAGCGGACTCGCGACCGAAAGGAACCGACACGTGCTGATCGCCCAGCGCCCCACTGTC
>NZ_JAPSJA010000122.1 GCF_031178525.1 Microbacterium sp. | reverse complement strand
AAGCCCCACCGGCACGGATGCGCCACGAATGACAGGCGTGTCGTTCGTTACGATTTCGTGAACGGAGACCGGCGTTCCGGCGGGGTCTACGAGCGCTGCTGCGCGAACGCCGCGCACGCCTCGTCGAGCAGCCCGAGCGTCTCGTCGTCCGTGCCCGCGTGCGGCGCGACGCGCACCGTCCCGGACCGGGTCGTGACGCTCACGCCGCGATTGGCGAGCTCCGCCCCGAGCGCGGCGACGCTCTCGGGCGCGAGCGAGACGATCCCCGCGCGGCGAGCCGGATCGAGCGGCGTCACGACCGGGATGCCGTGGCGCTGCGCGATGTCGATCACCCGTGCGGTGCGCTCGGCGACCGCCTCCTCGACCGCGGCGACGCCGACGGCCTCGACCGCGGCGAGCGCGACCGCGAGCCGGGCCGGCAGCATGGCATCGGAGCCGCTGACTGTGTACGCCTGCGCCGACGAAGCCGGCGGCGGCACGGAGTCGACCGTCATGCCGCCCTCCGCCCCGCGGAAGCCGGACAGCACGGGCTGGATCGCGGCGCGCGCCCGTGCACCGAACCACGCGA
The DNA here is from genome assembly GCF_031178525.1 of Microbacterium sp. Taxonomy (GTDB): domain Bacteria; phylum Actinomycetota; class Actinomycetes; order Actinomycetales; family Microbacteriaceae; genus Microbacterium. The sequence goes on along the minus strand of NZ_JAPSJA010000122.1, from coordinate 7,243 downwards.
AGCCCGTGCCGCGGCCGGCGCGCAGCCACTTGTAGCCATGACCGCACACGACGTCGGCGACCTGCCAGTCGGCCTCCACGACACCGAACGACTGCACCGCGTCGACGATCAGCAGGCGGTCCGGGCCGATCGCCTCGCGCAGCGCTTCGAGGTCGGCACGGTACCCGGTGCGGAAGTCGACGTGACTCACGACGAGCGCGACTGTGTCCTCCGCGAGCGCGTCCGCGACCGCATCCGGAGTCACGAAACCCTCCGATGCCGTCAGCCACTGCGGCCGCACCCGCCCGAACGCGTCAGCGGCACGCGTGATCACCGTCGGGATGTTCGGGAACTCCGCCGGTGAGGCGAGCACCCCGCCCGAGAGCCCGTAGACCGCATGCATCAGCCCGTAGGTTGCGGAGGGCTGCAGGGTCACCTCGTCGCGCACGGTGCCCAGCAGCCGGGCGAGCAGCGCGCACGTATCGTCCTGGCGCTCGGCCACGTGCGCGATGCTGCTGGCGCGTCCGGTGCCGAGCATCTCGAAGTCGGCCGCCACTTCCTCGCGGACGGCGGCCGAGACCGGCCCGAACGCCGCCCAGTCGAGGTAGCCCGGCTCGACCTCGAACGTGGAGCGGAACGCGTCGATGGTGCTGGTCACACCACTATTCTGGCAGGACGGCCGGCGGATGACCGGCGCTCCGGCGCCGGTCAGCCGCCGAAACGTCGGTCGCGCTTGGCGTAGTCCCGGATGGCGCGCAGGAAGTCGACCTCGCGAAGATCCGGCCCCAGAGCCTCCACGAAGTAGAACTCGCTGTGCGCGCTCTGCCACACGAGGAAGTCGCTCAGCCGCTGCTCACCGCTCGTGCGGATCACGAGATCGGGATCCGGCTGTCCGCCGGTGTACAGGTGCTCGCCGATCGCCTCGGGCGTGAGGTTCTCGGCGAGCTGCTCGAGCGTGCCGCCGCTCTCGTCGTGCTTGACGATGATCCGGCGGACCGCGTCGACGATCTCGTGGCGACCGCCGTATCCGACGGCGAGGTTGACATGCAGTCCGGTATGCGTGCGGGTGCGCTCCTGCGCCTCCCGCAGGGCCCTGGCGAGCGTCTCGGGCAGCCCGTCAGGGCGTCCTGCATGGTGCACACGCCAGTCACCACTGGCCGCGAGGTCGCCCGCGAGGTCGGCGATGATGTCGATCAGGTCGGCGAGTTCGGCGGAGTCGCGCTTTCGCAGGTTGTCGTTCGAGAGCAGGTACAGGGTGACGACCTTGATTCCCAGCTCATCGCACCAGGCGAGGAACTCCATGATCTTCGCGGCACCCGCGCGGTAGCCGTGCGCGACCGAGTCATAGCCGAGCTGCCGGGCCCACCTGCGGTTGCCGTCGATCACCATCGCGACATGGTGCGGCACGCTGCCCGGGTGGATCTGACGCCGCAGCCGAGAGCTGTACAGCCGGTACAGCGGGCCACGACCCTCGGCCGGACGCAAGATACGCACGGCAATACGCTACTCCGCAACCCCGGGCGTCCCGTGCCACGGCGTTCAGGGACGACGCATGCTCGTGACGGCACGGATCGGCCCGTACGCTCGGAGCATGACGCACGCGCAGGATGACGACCCCACTTCTGCAGACGGTGTTCCTCAGCTCCCGCTGCTGGACGCGGCAGATCGCGATGCGAACGTCGAGGTCAAGCCGACCTGGCGCGGCTGGGTCCACGCGGGCACCTTCCCGGTCGCCATCATCGCCGGAATCGTGTTGATCACGCTCGCGGAGGAAGGGCCCGCCAAGTGGGCGTCGGCCGTCTTCATGGCGTCGTCGCTGCTGCTGTTCGGCAACTCCGCGGTGTATCACCGCTTCGACTGGAACCCGACGACCAAGGCGATCCTGCGACGTATCGATCACGCGAACATCCTGCTGCTGATCGCCGGCACGTACACGCCGATCGCCGTGCTCGCACTGCCGCCCGGGAAGGGATCGCTGCTGCTCACGCTCGTGTGGAGCGGTGCGCTCCTGGGCATCCTCTTCCGCGTCTTCTGGCTCAGCGCGCCGCGCTGGCTGTACGTGGCGCTGTACCTGCTGCTCGGCTGGGCGGCCGTGATGTACCTCGGCGACCTCCTGCGCGCCAATGAGGCGATGATGGTGCTCGTCATCGTCGGCGGGCTGCTCTACTCGGTGGGTGCCGCCATCTACGGAGTGAAGCGCCCCAACCCGTGGCCGGGCCGGTTCGGCTTCCACGAGATCTTCCACGTCTGCACGGTGCTGGCGTTCCTGTGCCACTGGACGGCCGCACTGCTCATCGCTCTGGAGCCGCTGCCCGGCTCGATCGGCGGCTGAGAGCCGGTGATCAGCCGGCCTGCGTGATCCGCGCAGTGGGCGCCTGGCTGGGATCCGGCCTTGCCGCGCTCTCGGCACCCCCTGCGTGCACGGGGCGCTCGGCTTTCGCGGCGTAGAGCGCGCGGTCGGCTCGCAGCAGGAGGTCATCGGGACGCTCGCCCGTACGCAGGGCGGCAGCACCCCACGACCACGACTCGTCCGCCTGCAGTCGCAGCCGCCGCATCACGGCGTCGGCGCCGTCCAGATCCACGCCCGGCAGCGCCAGGACGAACTCGTCGCCACCGAAGCGCGCAACCGCGTCGCCGCCGCGCAGCCGTCTGCGCCACCGCGCGATGGCGGTGCGCAGCGCGAGGTCGCCGTGATGATGGCCGTACTCGTCGTTCAGCAGCTTGAAGTCGTCGAAGTCGATGGCGACCACGCTCAGCGCCGTGCCCCGCCGATGCGCATTGCGCACGAGCTGGGCCAGCCGCTCTTCGAAACCCAGCCGGTTCAACGCACCCGTGAGCTCATCCACCTGCGCCAGCCTGCGCAACCGCAGCCGTACCGCCAGCACCACCTCGAGCAGGAACCACGAGGCGGGGATGCCGACCGCGACGGGCACGTGGATCAGGTCGTGCTCGACGCGCGGACCGGCCGCGGCGATGCCGGCGATCATGGTGAGCATCACGAGGAGCAGGAACGCCCGCGCGATGCCCGGTGCGTACAGGCAGGCGAGCAGCATCGCGATGAGCTGGAGTCCCAGCAGAGCCTCCGCGAGCGGCACAGGCGAAGACATCCACGCCAGGTGCCCGAACGTCGTCGCCGCCGTCAGCACCACCCAGACGAGCGCCGCCCACGAGGGGAAGCGGTCGCCCATCGCCAGCGCCACCGCGATCGTCAGCGCGCCGAGCACGATGTCCGCGACCGACATCGCGACCTCCATCGAGGACGCGGCGATGCTCAGGTCGGGCAGGTCGGTGAGGAGGAACAGCGCCGCCGCGCCGATGCAGACCCCCGTCGCCAGGCGGTGTCGCGTCACGCCCGCCGCGGTGTCCAAGACGGTGAGGATCGTGGCCGTCCGCCGCGGATAGGTGCGCGCGGAACGCGAGGGGGCGCGCAGCTTGTCCCGGTACAGCTGACGATCCGCCTGCCGGAACGCGCGATCCAGAGAAACCGTCGGCGTGAGCTCGGCCACGCCCGCGCTGAATCGATGCGACGAGGCCTGGCGCAGCGCGGCGACGATCTCGCGCGCGGCGTCCTCTCCGTCCGCTCTCACCACGATCACGAACTCGTCCCCGCCCCACCGCCCGATCAGCGACTCCTCACCGAGCGCCTGCCGCCACGCGCGCACGCTGTCGCGCAGCAGCAGGTCGCCGGCGGCATGTCCGTTCCTGTCGTTGAACGGCTTCAGATCGTCGATGTCGATGGCGATCACCCAGTGGCCGCCGCGACGTCGCGTGCGCGCCTCCGCCCGGAGCCCGCGCCGATTGAGGGCACCGGTGAGCGGATCCGTGCTCATCGCATGGCGCAGCCCCCGGATCAGCGCGATGGACACCTCGAGGACGAACACGCTGACCAGCGCCGCGTACAGGCTCGACCAGCCGACAGCTCCGGCGAGACCGCCCAGATTGGGGTTGCCGATCCCCGCCGCGGTGGAGGCGGCGAGGATGCCGCCGACGGCGATGCGAGCCGTCCGCTCCCGGAAGGACCACCCGAGATAGAGCGCCACCAGCGGCAGCAGGTAAAGACCGCTGAGGAGCCCCGCCATGTCGGGCGACGCGGCCTGGGCCACCGTGATGCCCAGTGCGATCCCCGTCACGAGCACGAGGCCGGCCCAGCGCGGCAGCCGGTGCCCCGCGGCGAGCGCCCACGCGCCGCCCAGCAGACACAGCACGAGCTGAACGAGCTGCGAACTCGTCTCGACCGGCGTATGCCGGTGCATCAGGACATGCGCCGCGATGAGGGCGGCGAAGAACAGCGCGCCGACGGCCGTCGCGAAGGAGAAGCTCGACTGCCGCGGGAGGCGGCGAGCGAGCTTCCGGCCGTAGGCGCGCCCGATCGTGCCCACGGCAGGGCCGAGGGCATCGTCGACTGAGCGCGACATGCGTGGTCTCCAGGGTGCACCGGCTCGGGTAGCCGGCGTTGCGCCGGCTCGGGTGCCGGCCATCGCCTCACAGCTCGGGTAGCCGATCAGCGACCCGCACAGACTAGCGGATTCGGCCTCGATCGGCGCCACCCCTCGCGGGCTGGATCGACGCGCCGCCGCCGGGCGGCTAGAGTCGCTGCGGGGAGCACGACGAGAGCGAGATCATGCAGGTTTGGGGCGCGCCGAAGCAGCCGCGCGGGAGCACGCACGAGATCCACTTCCAGCGGCTCGTCGACGTGCGCTCGGAAGCGGTCATCGGCTTCGAGGCGCTGGCGCGCTTCGCGGACCGACGTCCGCCGACCGCGCATCTGGCAGAGGCCCGTGAGGCCGGCCGGCAGGTCGCGCTGGAGATCGAGCTGCTGCGCAGCGCCGTCGCCGCGGCGAGTGCGATCCCGTCTCACGTGCTGGTGACGATCAACGCCTCCGCGGCCACGATGGAGTCGCCGGAGCTCGACGGCCTCCTGCCGCCAGGACGTCGCTGGGGCCTCGAGCTCGCGGAGACGTCCGAGATCCGCGCTGCAGACGACCTGCGCTCGCGCGTCGCCGACCTCGGCGCCGTCCTGCTGATCGACGACGCCGGAGCGCAGCACGCCTGCCTGGAGTGGATCCCGGAACTGCGACCGGAGATCGTCAAGATCGACAAGAGCGTCGTGTGGGAGGCGTGCCAGCGCCGCTCGGCCCGTCGGCGCCTCGACGAGTTCGTGACGACATCTCGTCGTGTGGGCTCCAAGACCCTCGCGGAGGGCGTCGAGACCGAGCTGCACGCACGCGTCGTGGCGGACGCGGGCATCGACTACGCACAGGGGTATCGCTACGGCGAGCCCGCAGCGGTCGCCGCCTGACTCACGACGCCGTCCGGGACGCGAGCCGCTCGGGTCAGACCGGTCCGCCCGGGTGGATGCTGCGCGTCTCGCTGCGGAGCGCGCGTCCCCTTCGCGGACGCGGCTTCGGCGGCAGCTTCGCGATCGCGAGCGCGAGGTACAGCAGGGTGTTGACCGCCACGAACGCCGCGAGGACCGCGAACCATCCGGTGTGCAGGACGGCTTCCGGCAGCAGGAAGCCCATCCTGGGCGCGACGATCGCCGAGGGGATCATGCGGTCACCTCCTCGGTCACGGGGCGCTCCCCCAGGTGCGACCAGGTCGCCTCCCGCCGGAACACCATGTCGATGATGCCCTTGACGAAGACGACGTCCAGGAACAGGTCGAACACCAGCTCGGGCAGCACGAGCGCCGCGAGCAGCCGGGCCCGCCGCCCTGCCCGCCACACGGTCACGATCCGCTCGACGGCGAAGACGGCGCCGAGGCCGGCCCAAAAGGGGAACCACACCCATTCGTCCATCGCCGCGGCCATCAGGGCCAGCAGCAGGAAGTACGCGCTCAATGCGATCACCGAGTAGCCGATGCCGATCTGCTGCGCCCAGTAGCGCACGGTCGTCGGCGTCACTCCGTAGGCCGCGAGGTTCTCGATCGCTCCGCGCTGCCAGCGCAGGCGCTGCTTCCACAGCATCGTCCAGGTGGGCATGAGCTCCGTGATGACGGTGCACTCACGAGGCGAGGTGATCAGTCCGCCGAGGCTCTTGATCGCGATGGTGAGCTCGTTGTCCTCGGTCAGGGCGGCGGTGTCGTAGACGTCGCCGTGCGTTCCCGGAAGAAGCGATCCCCGAGACGCGGCGACGGCGCGCACGGCGGCGGGACGGAACACCGAGGCGGTGCCGGTGAGCACGAACACCTTGCCGCGTCGACGTTCGATCTCGCGCGTGTACCTCGCGTACTCGCTGCGCTGCAGCATGCCCAGCAGTCCGTGCCCCGGCTCGCCGAGGAACAGGCCGCCGACGGCCATCAGAGCGCGATCCGCCGTCATGCGCTCGCGCGCGGTCGCCAGGAACACCGCGGATGCGAGCCGCGTGTCGGCATCCATCACCATGACGGTGTCGTTGTCCCCGAGGTCGGGAAGGACGCGGCGCAGGGCCTGATTCAGGGCACCGGCCTTCTTGCGGTCGTTGTCCACCGTCTCCCACACCTCCACGCCCGCGGCACGCGCCACCTCCACGGTGCGGTCGGAGCAGTTGTCGGCGACCACGATGATCCGCTCCGGCGGCGTCGACTGCGCCCGCAGCGACGCGATCGTGGCGGGCAGACTCGCCTCCTCGTTGTGCGCGGGGATGAGGACGGTGATCGTCACCTCTCCGGCGAACACGCCGCGGGTGTCCGCCATGATCCGCCGCGGCGCGAGCGGTCGGGCCGCGATCTGCGGCGCCGTGCGGCGCGCGCGCTTCAGCACCGCGTCCTCGTAGAGGGCGATGCCGGCGCCGGCGATCAGCGCGACGGCGATCGCGGCGACGACGAGGGCCACGGCCGGCGCATGAGGGTCGTAGCGGATCGACCACTCCCCCAGCTCGAGCGTCCGCGGCTGCCAGAACGGCCGTGGATCGGTCGCGGCGAGCACCCACCACAGGATGCCCGCCGCACACAGTGTCACCGCGAGGATGCCGAGGCCGGCGAACCGCTCGAATCGCGACCGCTTCATCGCGTTCCTTTCCCCGGCACGAGGGCGCGGGACTCTGGGCCCGCGATCACCCGGCGCAAGCGGCAGGGATCGCCTGGGCGGCGTGACAGGACGGGGAGAGCCCCGACGCGGAAGGGTCAGTCCTTCTCGTGCGCCGTGTCGTCCCGCGGCGTCTCTCCGCGAGCGGCGGCCTCCTCGGCATCCAGCGCCTCGTTCGCCTCCTCGCGGTACCGCGTGCGACGCACACGGCGCAGCATGTCGAACACGAGCAGGGCGACGAGAACCACGAGGATCGCGATG
>NZ_JAPSJA010000011.1 GCF_031178525.1 Microbacterium sp. | reverse complement strand
ATGCTCGCAACGCGCTTGCGCGAGCTCGAAGCAGCAGGCGTCCTGTACCGCCTCCCCCTCCTGCACAACACTCGGGCGTACGCGCTGACCGAGCGCGGCCTCGCGTTGCACGACGCGATCACGGCGCTCGCACGCTGGGGCGCGGAGGGGCCAGGGGGACACCCCGGCGCTATCGTCGGAGCGTGACGCGCGCGCCGGTGGTCAGCGTCGAGCTGCTGCTCGACACCGAGACAGAGGCCGCCGTGCGCGCCGAGTGGGATGCGCTGTCCGCCGCGGGACTGTCGAGTCTTGCCCCGCACACGGCGGCGAGCAATCGCCCCCACATCACGCTTCTCGTGCGGACCGAGCTCGCGCCGTTCGACGCAGCGGCGATCACGGCGGGAGCGTCGTTCGGCGTACACCTCGGCGCGCCGCTGCTGTTCGGCGCGGGCGATCGGCGGGTGCTGGCCCGCAGCATCCTCCCGTCGCGTGAGCTGCTCGCGCTGCACCACGCGGTGCACCAGGCGGCGGGGCCCGGCGAGGACGCCCCCCACACCGCCCCAGGGTCCTGGACGCCTCACGTGACCCTCGCCCGGCGCGTCCGCACGAGCGACCTCGAGCAGGCCCTCGACGTGGTGCGCGGCGACATCACCGGCACCGCCCGATCACTGCGCCGCTGGGACGCCGCGACGCGAACCGTCACCCCGCTCGGCGACTTCCGCTGACACCGGGTGGTGCCGCTCACCTCGACGGCGGGGTCACTCGTCGACGGTGACCACGTGATTCTGATAGGCCCAGACGGCAGCCTGCAGCCGGGACTGCACACCGAGCTTCGGCAGCATCCTGGCCAGGTGCGACTTCACGGTCGCGATTTCGACGAACAGCTCCCCCGCGATCTGCTCGTTCGACATCCCCTGCGCCAGCAGGAGCAGGATGTCCCGCTCGCGCGCGGTGAGCGACTCCGCAGCCCGCGCGGCGGTGACCGGTTGCAGGCGGCGGCGCTGCACATACTCGTCGACGATGCGACGCGTGAGCGTGTGATCGAGCATGCCGTGCCCGTCCGCGATGCGGGGCACGGCGCGGAGGATCTCCTCGGGGTCGGAGTCCTTGAGCAGGAACCCGGAGACGCCGGCCTCCAATGCACGGAAGACGTAGTCGTCGATGGCGAACGTGGTCAGGATCAGCACCGGGATCCGGGGGTCGGCGCCCGGCCCGCACAACCTCTGGGCGACGGCGATCCCGTCCTGTCCCGGCATGCGGATGTCCAGGCACACGACGTCCGGAACTGTTTCGAGGGCGAGGCGAAGCGCCTCGTCCCCGTCGGCGGCGACCCCCACCACCTCGATGTCGCCTTCCTCGGCCAGGAGCGCGGCGAGACCGGCTCGGACGAGCGGCTGGTCGTCCGCGAGGAGGACACGGATCACGGGGTCTGCTTCCTGTCGGGGCGAACACGCTCGCGGGGGATGCTCATGCGAGCCTCCCACCCACCGTCGCCGGCGGGGCCGGCATCGAAGGAGCCGCCGATGAGCGCAGCGCGCTCCCGCATCCCCAGGATCCCGAAGCCAGACCCGCTTGCGCTCGCGGCGGCTCTTTCCAGAGGTCGGGCGTTGCGTACGGTGACGCGCAGCAGCGCGGGGTCCTGGTCGTCGATCGTGACGGTGCACGGGGCATGCGGGGCGTATCGGGCGGCGTTGGTGAGGGATTCCTGCACCATCCGGTAGGCGGCAAGCTGCGCCAGCGGCCCGATCCCCTCTCCCAGTGCGCCCGTCGGCGGCCGGCGGATGTCGAGGACGACGTCCGCGCCCGTGACGGAAGCAGCATCGACGAGTGCGGGGACGGTTGCGAGCGTCTTGACGACGTCGTCCGCTCCGTCGGCGTCGCGGAGCAGCCCGACCAGGCGGCGCAGGTCGTCGAGGACGGCTCTGCTCTGGGCGCGGACCGCCGCGGCGCCCGCCCGCGCCCCGTCCGGGTCGCTGCCGATCTGCCGCTCCAGTGCGGAGGCCATGACGGAGATCCCGGAGAGGTGGTGGGCGGCGATGTCGTGCAGTTCGCGCGCCATCGCGGCGCGCTCGAGCGCGATGGCTTCGCCGATCTGGGCATCGCGCTGGCGCGCCACCGCCTCCAGAGTCTCCTGCTGCGCTCGACGCGCCGCCCTCTGCGCGCGGATGGCCGTCGCCGGAAGCAGCGGCAGACCCACGACCAGCACGGCCTGCAGGAGGGCTTCGAGACCCGCGCCTGCATAGTCCGTGCGGCCGGACGCGACCGCGTTGCCCAGCTGTCCGGCCATCACCAGCACGCCGGACGCCGCGGCGATCCACCTCAGCCGCCGGAACGGAATCTGCATCCCCGAGAGGAAGGCGCCGACGACGACGGGGAGCGCGGTGACGCTGAACAGCGAGCCCGGGGCCGTGAGCGGCAGCGCCATCGGCAGGGCCGACGCCACGAGGAGAGGCGCACCGTGAAGACGGGGCAGCAGCAGCGCGGCGGCCTGCAGCGCGAGCACCGCAGCCGTCCACCAGGACGTCGACGTGGGCACGTCCTGCTCGGAGGGGTCTGCGGCGATGAGCGCCGCGACCACGCCGAGGACGCCGAGGGCGACGACGACGGTGCCCGCCGCGACGGACACCGCTGAGAACGAGCGCTCGGCCGGTGCCACACGCCCATGGTAGGGCGCGGCACCGGCCGACCGCGGCGAGCGGAGACGCGGGATCACGCGGCCCCGGCGGGTTCGGTGCGCGCGTCGATCCGGTCGGCATAGCCGAGCCGGCCCCTGGTCGCGACCACGATCACGACGGCAGCGACCGCGGCGCCTGCTGCCATGGCGACCAGCGCGAGCTCACCGTCCAAGGACGGGAAGAGCTCGGCCCACATCACGGACGCGAACGTGTTGACGCCGACGTGCATCAGCATGGACAGCGGCAGCGATTGGCCCGTGCGGTTGAACACCCACGACATCACGATGTTGAACGCCACGCAGAAGGCCAGGAATGCCAGGGGCCGGGTCCACGATGCGTCGGGGTAGCCGCCCCAATCGCTGAGGAACAGCGGCAGGTGCCATGCACCCCACAGCGGGCCGAGCACGAACGCGGCGCCGAGCGGCGTGAACCGGTTCTGCAGCCGCGGCAGCGCGAAGTCGCGCCACCCCGGCTCCTCCGCGAGCCCGGTCGTCACGAACTGGAACAGCAGCACCGGCACGAAGGCGAGGAGCGCCGAGGCCGACGGCAGGGCGATCTGTCCCCCGGAGAACACCAGGCCGGTCAGCAGCATCCCGGCGGGAACGCCCAGCAGCGTGATCGCGAACCACCGCGGCGCCACCTTCCAGCGCCAGAGGCGACGCGCCCACGCGCTGAGCCCCGCACGCCCATCGACGATGGCGGTGACCAGGAACGCGGAGAAGATCGGGCCCAGGTAGGCGCCGGGCAGGACTCCCAGGATCTGGCCGCTGCCGAGGAGGTCCGGGAAGCGGAAGTCCCAGACGCCGAGCCCGTTCTGGGATAGGACGTACGGCAGCCATGCCGCCCAGCTGAGGAGATTCGCGAGCGCGAAGAAGGCGACGAGAGGATGCGACCGGATGAGGGCGGCTGGGCCGCGACGATCGGGGGCGTCGACGGCGACCGACGGCCGCGGGGTCCGGGTGGGCGCATGCGATGTGGTCATGCCTCGACGCTAGGAAGCGCCTTGAGCCGGCTCTACGCCCGCAGGGTGCCATTGCGCGGACTCATCCGAAAGGTGCTGCTCATCGGCGGGTGAGTGAGGCGACTCCCGACGATTCGTGAAGAAGGAGCGCCGGATGCATGCTCCTCCACGCGCACACCCGTCTCGAGGCGGTGAGCGCTCGACTTCCGTTCAGGCCGGGGCCCTGGTGCGGACAGCAGAACGGGCGCTCGTCCCGGGAGTCAGCCCGGGGCGAGCGCCCGCTTGTTGGTCACGTCAGACGAGCTGGATGTTCGCTGCCTGCATGCCCTTCGGGCCCTGCTCGGCCTCGTAGGAGACCTTCTGGTTCTCCTCGAGGCTGCGGTAGCCGCCGCTGTTGATCGCGCTGAAGTGCGCGAACACGTCGGCGGAGCCGTCGTCGGGGGCGATGAAGCCGAATCCCTTGTCAGCGTTGAACCATTTGACGGTGCCTGTGGCCATGACGTCATTCCTTCGTTGTCTTGGACCATGGTGGTGATCCGTGTGAGCGCGGCGACGGCGTCGCCACGGGGTCTGGGGTGAGCCGGTCAGCGCAGGACGCGAGGCGACGCGGCGGAGCGGTGGAAAGTCTCCAGCGCCACGCGAGCTTCGCTCCTCGTGGCGGTGATGAACAGTGGGCGGCTATGGGCGTCGTGCGCGGTATAGCGACCGAAGCCTTCGGCGATGAAGCCGGCGAACTCGCCGTGCACGGTCGCGACATGGACGTCGTCGGAGGCCTGGCGCCACACGACTGTCGCAGATGCCGCTGGAGCAGCAAGGGAACGGATACAGAACCAATCGGAAGAAAACGCACCGCGGTTGGGGATGCGACCAAAGTCACTGAACTGAATACCAGCCCGAATCATTGCTCGGGGCCCAGAAGCCGGTCTGGAGGGAACTCCAGCAGAAACACAACTTCAATAACTCGCTTACGACGCTACCGCATTCGGCCGGCATGCGCCATTCGACGCGCTTAGGGAGTGTCACTCCCCTGCGCCTCCGGCTGACGGCCCCCGGGGGGCGAGCGGGACTCCCCGGCGATCAGCAGCGGTTCGCGACCTCGCCGTCATGGCGATGCGGCTACGGGGAGCGGCGCGAGGCCCACGAACTTCATCCGGTCCTCGCCGTAGAAGCAGGTCTGCAGGGCCAGGTCGCCGCCGAGGCCGACGAGGTCGTCTGTGCTCGACCAGATCTTCGAGGTGTACCGGATGTCGATGACCTCGTAGACCTGCTCGTCGCCCACGATTCGGATGTGCTGCCCCGTTTCCCAGCCGAGGGTCACGTCACCGCCGCAGTTGTTGTGCGCCGCCCACACGGGTGGCACCCCATCACGCTCGTACGAGAGCATCTCGGTGAAGGTGCCATCGCAGCGGTCCAGCTCGGCGATGCCCCCACGAACCCCGAGCGCAACCGATGGCAGCTCCGAGAACACGTCTTGCCGCACCTGATCCACCTGCTGGATCACAGCCGTCTTGACGTCTCCATACGTCTTCTCGACAGCCTGCGGCGCGAGCAGCGCGGCCGCAACCAAGATCGTCCCGGCGGTCAGCAGGGCGCCGCCGAGTGTCAGGGAGATCGCCCGCGTATGCCGACGACGAGGGGCGGCGCCGCGTCGTGCTCGCCGGTCAGCAGGTGAGGAAGACACGGGCTCGCGCTTTCTCGCTGAGTGGTCTCATCAGAGGGCGTCGCTTCCGTTCTGCACCGTCTGCCGACGGTCGTCTCTGCTTCTCCGCGACAGTTCGCGCGCACGCATGAAGCCCCCTCTTCCCACTGCTCGATCCCGGGGAGCCGAGCAGACCCGCTGAAGAACATACCGGTGCGACCGCGACGGTCGCGACCAGCGCCGGGTTGACGAAGGCGCAGCCCGCCATTGCTCGTGTAAGCGTCGCGCCCTGAGGCGCCAAGCGTGCACCACGCGGGATCGGTGAGGAACCGAGGCTCAGGGCCGGTGCGGGGCCTGGTCAGGCGAGCCGCCGCAGAAGGAGGATGCCGTCGTCCAGGTGTGACGGCGTGCCGTCCGGTGCCGTCGCCTCGCGCCGGCGGGTCTCCACGATCTCGGCGTGCCAGTCGGCGGGGTCGAGGTCGAGCAGGCGGAGCTCTTCGTCCGGCATGCGAAGGACCGGCGCGTGCTCGGGCAGGTCCCGGGCCCAGGGCGGCGTAGCCGCGTGCGAGACGACAAGAAGGCGACCGCCCGGGGCGACCCGCTCGGCGGCGTCGCGCAGCATCTGGACGCGGGGAAAATCGCTCTCCCACGAATGCAGGAAGCTGGCGAGCACCAGGTCGAACTCGCCCTCGACGGCACTCGCTCCGTCGCCGACGACGAACCGGGCGTCCACGCCGCGCTCCGCGGCGAGCTCCGCTGCGCGGCGGACAGCCGTCGCGGACACGTCGACTCCCGTCGCCCTCCAGCCGCGCTCGGCCAGCCAGACGACATCCCCGCCCTCTCCGGAACCCACGTCGAGCGCGATGCCTGGCGCGAGCTCGGCCACGATCGCCGCCACCGACGCGTTGACCCGACCCGACCAGAAGCGGTCCTCCGCGGCGTATCGCTCTTCCCACGCGGCGTTGCGCTGCGCGGTGCGATCGGCGACAGCCAGAGCGAAGTCCTCCTCGGTGAGCATCGCGTTCGCTCCGGCTCCCGCCATCGACCCGGCACCCATCGAGACCGGGACATTCGCGAAGGGCGAGGTGACATTGCCCGCGGCGAAGATCCGCGGATGGCTGGTCTTCCCCATCATGTCGACGGCCAGTGGTGCGCCCGGCATCTCCGCGCGCTGGAGCTCGAGGCCCTCCGCGAAGGCGAGGTTCAGCACGGGAGTCCCGCCCGTGAAAATTGCGGCGACGACCCTCTCGGCGCCGTCATCCGTCACGACGGTCAGGCCGTCCTCACCGGGGCGCACACGGCGGACGGCAGCGGGGACGACACGGACGCCGCGCGCCAGCAGCCGGGCCGCGACATCGTCTCCCAGCGGCTCGGCGGCGGCCGTGAACGCGGTGACGTCCTCGGAGAGCTGACGCACGAGCTGGATCTGATGCACGCTCATCGGCGACGTCGCGAGCACGGCGAGGCGCTGCCCCGCGACCTCCCAGCCGTGGCAGTACGGACAGTGCAGCACGGTTCTGCCCCAGCCGTCCGCGAGTCCCGGGACGTCCGGGAGGTCGTCTCTCACGCCGGTCGCGATGACGACGGCGCGCGCCGGCGCGGGGGCGCCGTCCTCGAGCTCGATCCGGAGGCGGTCGCCCTCGTCCGAGAGCGATGCCACGAGTCCTGTGACGATCTCGACGCCGTACGCGCGCGCTTCCGCCCGGCCCCGTTCGAGAAGTGCGGCGGGGTCGAGGCCGTCATGCCCGAGCACACCGTGCATGTGCGCGGCGAAGCGGTTGCGCGGGCTCCCGCCGTCGATGACGAGCGTGCGCCTGTGCGACCGGCCCAACATCTGCGCGGCGCTCAAACCCGCCGCGCCGCCCCCGATGATCACAGCTTCCCAGTCGTTGGTCATGCATCGAGCCTCGTCCGCGCGCGTCGTGGCGGCAACTTCTCTTGCAGTAATGGCAAACTTGAGCGATGGACGCCACGCTGGAACAGATCGGCCCGCGCCTGCGAGCCGCGCGACGAGATCGAGGGTGGACGCTCGAAGAGCTGGCTACCCGGGCTGGGATGTCGTCGAGCACGCTGTCGCGATTGGAATCGGGCAAGCGTCAGGCCTCGCTGCCGCTCCTGCTTCCGCTGACGCGCCAGCTCGGCATCCGCCTCGACGATCTCGTGCCCGCGGGGTCGGGGGATCCGCGCGTTCGCCGGGCGATCGAGCGCCGGGACGGCATGGTCATCGCGCCCCTCACGCTCGAGAACTCGCCCGTCCAGGCCTTCAAGGTGACCTTCCCACCGCGCGACCACGCGCCCGCGCCGCGCGTGCACGACGGTTACGAATGGCTGTTCGTCCTGAGCGGCCGTCTGCGGCTCTCGCTTGACGATCACGAGCACATCATCGAGCGTGGTGAGGCGGCCGAGTTCGACACGCGGATGCCCCACAGCCTCAGCGCGACGGCGGACGGGTCGGCGGAGGTCGTCAGCATCTTCAGCGCTTCGGGCGAGCGCATGCACACACACGGCGCACCCTGACCGTCGTAGGAGACCAAGCCGGTCCACGCGCACGAGAGCCCAGGACGGGAATCGACACGGCGAGGCCGATCTGCATCGGATCGACGACGCGGTCCTCGCCTCCGCCCTCTACCTGTGCGACGCCGGCGGGCACTTCACGACAGCTCCAGCTGGACCGCCGCGGTCCATCCCTACACAACTCGTACGTCGACTGCAACAACCGCGTGGCCGAGGCTGCCACTCGATACGCGGCGAACGGCCGGCTTCGCCCAGGCGTTCCGCACCAACAAGAAAGCCCCGGACGACCGGGGCTCTCGTGGCGGAGACGGAGGGATTTGAACCCTCGGTCCCCATAAGGGGACTCCACCTTAGCAGGGTCACTGCGAGCCCCCGCGAGCCCCAGCACCTCCGGCGCGGATTCCCGCGAAACAACGCGCTTTCCGCCGCTTGATCTGGCCCTTTGAGCTGCTTCTCTGCTTCTCGTGAGGCACGCCAAACACTCGACACATTGGATTCAACGACAGTCTCTGGATGCTCGGGGACACCTGGGGGACACTCGTCCAGCGCCCGGTCGGCACGCGCTCAGGTCTCGCGAAGTGCCCGAAGTACGGCCAACGATTCCACGGCCGCGCACGGGATTCGAGGGCTCCGCGCCCAGCTGCGCGCGGGCAGGTTGATTATCGCAAGTCGACGAGGCCAGCCTTCGACGCGGCGATAAGGATCTGCACCCGATCACGCACATGCCACTTCGCCATGATGCGTCCCAGGTGCGCCTTGACCGTTCCTTCGGACACGATGAGCGCGTCGGCGATCTCTGCGTTCGACATGCCCCGAGCAAGCTTCTGGAGCACGTCCGCCTCACGATCTGTGAGCTTCTCGAGTGGCGGCGGGGGCGAAGTCGCTGCTGAAGAATCCTTCTTCATGTGATCGATGAGCATCGCAGCGACGCGGGGCGATAACGAACTCGCACCCTCGTGAACGTGGCGCACGCCGTCGAGGATCTCGTTCACGCTCGAATCCTTGAGGACATATCCGGCGGCCCCCGCACGGAGCATCGGCAGGATGGTCTCGGGCGTTTCGAACGTCGTAACGGCGAGCACCCGCACGCTCGGCCATCTCGCGCCGATCTCCGCCGTCGCGTCGATGCCGTTCATGCCCGGCATCTGCACGTCCATCATTACGACGTCCGGTCGATGCTCGGCGACTGCGGCCACCGCGCTGGCCCCGTCTTCCGCTTGCGCCACCACCGAGAGGTCGGGGCCACGGGAGAGAAACTGCGCGAGTGCCGTGCGCACGAGGGGATCGTCGTCCGCTATGACGACACGAATCTGCGTCATCGCTTCAGACTATCCAAGGCGGAACGTCACCTTTCGACCAGTAGAGCTTGGACCTTTGTCTACTGTGCGCGGAGACAGAGTCGGTGAGGCTGGATCCGCGGACGAAGTCTGCGAGGGACGAGACGAGGGGGTGGCGCATGGTGTCTACGTACGGAATTTGGGAGTACCTCTGTCAGGTGCTCGGGCTCTGCAGTTAGCGCGTCGCGGCGAGCGCGCGCGACGGCGCGGCTACCAGCGCACTCGCCATACTGGAGCGGTGCCCAGTCCTTCGACAGCATCGGTTGATGGCCTTCGAGCGCTGCTGCGTGAACCGGAAGCGCTGAATCGGCTCGAGAAGGCGACCGTGCTCGTTGCGGTCGCCATCGGTATCGTCGCGGGTGTCGTGGTCACGATCGTGGGTGGAACCGACGACCTCGGAGCGTCCCTGTTCGAAATTGCCGTCACCGCGGCGTTCGTCTTGTTCCTGTGGTCGCCGTTCGCCGCGACTCTCTTGCTCGGCGCAGCTTTGACGATTTCGTTCTTTTTCGGCCTCGCCGATGTGACGCTGCTGGCGTTCGCGATTGCCGCGGGGTGCGTGACGCGCACGGGCAGCGCGGCGCTGGTGATCAGCTACGCGTCTGTGCTCGTCGTTGCCGCCGCAGCGATCGGACAGGACGCGGCAACGACTCCGGGAATTGTCGCGGGCTACGTGCTGGTTGCGGCTGCCCTGGGTGGTGTCGGGCTGGCGCTCCGGGCGGCTTACGCGCGCGGCCGCCGACTCGACGAGGCGCTGGCCGAGGCAGCGGACCGGGAGCACGAGGCGATTGTCGCGGATCGCCGACGTATCGCCGGCGACCTCCACGACAGCATCGCTCATGACTTGACCGTGATTGCGCTGCACTCGCAGCTCCTCGATGAAGCAGACGCCTCGCTGCGTCGCGCTTCGGAGGAGACGATCCGGCGTACGGCACTCGATGCGCTCCGAGACCTTCGACATGTCATCGAGACCGAGAGCGACGCGTTCGCACCCTCCTCACCTTCGCAGGATTCCCTCTGGACGACCCTCGAGGAGGCTCGACGGATCCTCAAGTCTGTGGGTCACGACGTCACAGTCACGGTTCCCGATTCTCGGACGCTCCTCCGGCCCGACATCGACCTCGCGCTGGCACGGATGCTGCGGGAATCGGTCACCAACGTGCTCAAGCACGGCGGGCGCGGTCGAGTAGATCTGGCGTTCGACGCGCGCCAAGATCAAGTCACTCTCGTCGTTCGAAGCTCGCTCGCGGGCGCGCGGCGCCGTGTCCTGCCGTCCGGCGGGACGGGCCTCGCCCGCATGCGACAGCGCGTGCTCGATCTCGGCGGCCACTTTGACGCCGGGCCGCAGGACGGAGCGTGGCGCCTGGCCATTCACATCCCGCTCGGAGCGCTCGCTCCGAAGAAGCGCTGACCGAAGGTCCGCCCCGCTCTGGTCAAACGGCTCTACTGACTCACGCTCGCGCCGCCATAGCGTCATGCGCGAACGGGAGCGAGTTCCGTCCCGTCTGTTGTCGAATCCAGAGGGTCGATCAGAAAGCGGGAGTAATGAAAGCAAAGAAGACGACGATCGCCGCGATGACGGCGGCGATCGCGATCGTACTGGGCGGCATGTTCGCCCCGGGGGCCATGGCCTCGTCTACGGAGCCGGCGGTAAGCGACGAGGATCTCGTGCTCGGACTCGTCTTCGGTGTCGGCGACTTCGCCGACGAGATCGGGACAGCCGCGGACGTTCGGGCAACGCCAGAGGACACCGCCGCCGAAGCTGCCGTGAAGTACGAGCAGTCGGCAACTGCGGTCACACAGGAGTTGCTCGCCGAGTACAGCGAACTCGCCCCGGCTCTCGACCTCATCCGCGAGGGCGATCCGGCATCGACCGAAGAGGCGTTCGCGACCGTCGGGGACGTGCTCGACGATTACGCGGCATCGCAGGTCGCTCAGGTCGACGGCGCAGCGGCCACGGCCGCAGCGGGTGAGGTCCAGGCCGTCTCCCCATGCGGCGTCGCCGTCGTGTGCTGGGCCTACGCGGCCGCAGCGGTGCACAACACGGTCGTGGTCACAGGGGCAGCAGCAGTCGTGGTGGCCGCCGCGCTCTGGTGCGGTGCCTGGGCGTGGTGCGGCAGCAGTGCCGAGTCCGCGTCCGCTCAGTCCGAGCTGATGCGGGAGAAGTTCGCGGTCGACGTCACCGTCGCCGCCGAAGCGCGATGAGGACGACGATTGTATGAATGACAACGGGCGGAGCCGCGGCCGACAGCGCGATCGAGCGGGGGCGCACCTCGCGATCACGACGGTGACGGTCGCGGCTCTGCTCGCCATCAGCGCCCTGACCTGGCTGCCGATCGGCGAGCTCCTGCCGACCACCACGCAATCTCAACTGCGCGGGGTGCAGCAGGTAGCTCCGCAGGGCTGGGCCTTCTTCACGAAGTCACCCCGCGGGCAGGTGCACTTCCCCTACCGGAGCGACGGCTCGGACGGCTGGATAACGGCAGACCGAGGGCCGAACGCGCAGCTCAGATGGGCCTTCGGATTGAACCGCGAGTCGCGCCTCACAGAATTCGACGTGCAGACCGTGCTCGCGCAGGTCGAAGACGACTGGTGGCAAGAGTGCTCCAAGTCCGCGTCGGACTCTCAGTGTCTGGACAACACCCCAGCCCACGAGGTGTCGGCGGTGGGCCACGACCTGAGGCTGTGCGGCGACGTTGGCCTGGTGCGACGAGAGCCCGTCCCGTGGGCGTACCGCGACTACCTCAATCGAACCGATGGGGAGTCCATCCGACTGCTCGTGTCATGTCAGGAACCGGGATGACCTCTCTCCGTGAAGCCGCCGTGCGCTGGTCACGGCCCGCGCGCGACCACCTTCGGGCCGGCGTTATCGCCCCCCTGCGAGGACTACCGAAGACTCTCCTCGCGGCCGACAACGTTGTCCGGACGGTCACGCCGTTCACGCCTCTGCTCGGTCTAGCCCGCTCGTTGCTCGCAGCCGCGACGCTCGCGACCCTCCTCGCAACGCCCCACACGCAGCTCTTCTTCCGCAGCGTGAACTATCCCGACGGCGTGACATGCGACAGGCCGCTATCGGCCGGTTCCCTGTTCTGTCTATTCCGCGGCGACACCGGATGGATTGCAATGTCGATTGCGATCGCGGTGCTCCTGCTGGTGCTCTCCGGATTCCTGCCCGCCCTGACCGCACTCCCGCATTGGTGGGTCGCGTGGAGCTTCAACATGACAAGCCCCGTGCCGGACGGCGGCGATCAAGTCTCCGCTGTGCTGACACTCCTGCTCTTGCCCCTGCTGCTCGGAGACCGCCGTCTCAATCATTGGCAAGCCGACCGGCGGTACACCTCGCGCACAATCGCTGTGAAAGTCCTCGCGTACTCCGCCCTCATACTCATCTGGGTCCAGGTCTGCGTCATCTACTTCCACGCGGCGGTAGGCAAGTTCGCCGTCGAAGAATGGGCCAACGGCACGGTTCTCTGGTACTGGTTCCACGACCCGACCTTCGCTCCGGCGGAACCGCTCCGGTCGATGCTGCTCTGGATTGTCGGATCGAACGTGGGCGCCGCAGTCCTCGCTTACGGCTCGCTCCTGACGGAGCTTCTCCTCGCATTCGCTCTCGTGGCGAATCAACGTTTCCGCTCGGTCATGCTGGTCGTCGGGGTGCTGTTCCATCTCAGCATCGCGGTGTCCTTCGGCCTGTGGTCATTCTCGGTGACCATGACCGCGGCTTTGCTGCTGTATCTCGTTCGACCGCGACCCGATTCTGCGGCGCTTCCCGACTCGTCTGCCTCCTCGACGACCGTCGCGGCCACGGGGAAGACTGGAACGGACGCCCGGACCCCGAAAGCCGCGGTTCTGACCGCCCCACCGACGAAAGGCGATGATCTGCATGCGCACGATCGCGTACCGACCCTTTGACACCAGCCTGCGCGCGATCTTGTTCGTCGGCCCGGCGATCCTGCTCCTCGTCGCCCTCCTTAACGTCGATTCTCCTGCCGGTTGGATCGTCGCCGGCGCCGCAGTCGCGGTGCTCATTATCATCACCTTCTTCTCCGGCGTGCGTGTCCGCGCCGATGAGACGTCCGTAGCGGTCTCGCTCGTCCCGTTCTGGGGCAAGCGGCTGCGGTGGTCCGAGGTCGAGTCGGTCTTCGTGGAGGAGGTGCGCCCCTTCGAGGACTTCGGCGGCTGGGGGATCAAAGGCAGCCAGAAGCGGCATGGAATCCTCCTCAGCGCAGGTGACACCCGCTCGGTGAAGTTCGTGCTTACTGACGGACGTCGCTACCTCGTCGCGCTCGGCGACGGCACCGATGCCGCCGTGCGTGAGCTGCGCAGCCTCGCGCCGCAGGGGACCGTCGACGTCCGGTTCGCCGAGTGAACGGACTGCGCCGCACGACAACCGTTGATCAGCTGCCGAGTACGGACGCCCGAGCGCTCGCCTCGCTCGCGACCTTCATCGCCGTGACCTTCGGGAGCGCCTGGCTTCTCGCGCTGCCGCTCTGGCTGGGAAAAGGGATCAGCGATCCGCTGTTCCCGTTTGTCGCGGTCGCTGTGATGTTCACTCCCGCTCTAGGTTCCCTCGTGGCGATGACCCTGGTCGAGCGGCGACGGGACGTGCTCCGCGGATGGGGCATGTGGCCGATCGTCCGACCGGGGCGATGGTTTCTCTACCTCGGCCTTGGTCTTGTCATCCCCGTCCTACTCGTTCTGGCGGCGCTCGTCACCGGATCATGGCTTGGCCAGTACCCGGCCGATTTCCTCGGCGCCGGCGGGCTCATGGACATCATCGAGCAGCAGAGCGTCGACGTCGGGATGATCCCCGTGTGGATCCTTGTCGCCTCCCAGTTCGTCTCGATCGCCGTCGGAGCATTCATCAACACCATCCCCGCTCTCGGTGAGGAAGTCGGATGGCGGGGCTGGCTCGTGCCCCGTCTGATGGCGTGGGGAGCTGTCCCCACGATTGCCGTGTCGGGCGTGCTGTGGGCGCTGTGGCATGCACCGCTGATCCTGCTCGGTTACAACTATCCGACTGCACCGGGGTGGACGGGGCTGCTGATGATGACCGGCATGTGCACGCTGGTGGGGGGCATCCTCGCCTGGCTGCGGATTCGTTCAGAAAGCGTTTGGCCCGCTGCGCTGGCGCACGGTTCTCTCAACGCGTCCGTCGGGTTGTCCTCGGTCTTCGCCACCTCCGGCAGCACTGTCGATACCGTCCATGCGACGATCCTGGGCTGGTCGGGTTGGATGCTTCCATTCGCCGTTATCGCTGTTCTTCTCGCCACGGGCCAGTTTCGGACGCCGCGGACGAGGCCCATAGCGACTCGGTAGCAGTCGATACGCGGTGCGAAGCAGCGAATGCAGTTGCCGTCATATGCTCCCCAGAGGTCCGCATTCTGATCCGGCGCGGCATCGGGATCAAGGACAAGACCCGCGTGGCGCAGGTACATCCGCCGCTATTCGCGAACCGGCGGACGGGATCGCCCCGTCACCACGAGAATCTCCGACCTCAACACCGAGATGCAACTCATCGCACCCAGATTGGAGCGTGATCCTCGTCACCCGCACGCCGCGCCGCCGCGGTCCTCGCCAGCCTCCTCCCCGCCGCTGTCATCGCTATGACCTACCTCCTCTGGAAGGACGCGCTCGGCTCGCAGGTCGCCTTCCACTGGGATGCTCGCGGAAGGGTCGACCGCGTCATCGCAACGGGTGCCGTCTATGGACTCGCCAGTCGATCTGCGCTCAGACACGGCACGAAGTGACGTACAGGTGTCCCCCGCGGGACACCTGTGGGCGCATCGGGAGGGGAATGCGCCTCATCCAGCGCCTTCCACGGCAACAAGAAAGCCCCGGTTGACCGGGGCTTTCGTGGCGGAGACGGAGGGATTTGAACCCTCGGTCCCCATAAGGGGACTCCACCTTAGCAGGGTGGTGCACTAGGCCTGACTATGCGACGTCTCCAGATCCCGCAGGATCTCGCGCCCGCACGCGGGCGCGTCATCCCATCGTAACTGCTCCCGCCACCAGCGCGAAAACGGCTGCGCTTCAGAGGCCGGCGCCTTGTGCGCAGCTGGCGTCCTCCGCGGTGCGACCCGGCGCCGCAAGCTCGGCGTCGGGCGTCTCGGTGACCCCCGGCTGCGGTTCCTCGGTGTTCTCCGGCGCCTGCGGAGCCTCGGCCGACTGCGTGGGCGCCTCGGTTGCGGGAGCGGCCGGATCGACCGACTCGTTCGCCTTCATCATCGCGAACATCTCGGCCGCCGCGACCTCGTCGGGCACGACGCGGTTGGCGTCGTAGGGGTCCTCGACCACGGGGTACTGCAGGAACACGATGTCGGACAGGGGCACGTCCTTCGCCGCCAGGGCGATCTGAACGAGCGTCACAGGGTTCGTCAGGTTCGAGCTCGGGTCGACGTTCGTGAGCGTCGTGCGGGCGAGCGAGAGCACCGTGCCCGGATTCGTCAGCACCTGCTCGCTCATCAGCTTGCGGGCCAGCGCCGACATATAGACCTGCTGGTTGCTGATGCGGCCGAGGTCGCCGCCGTTGCCGACGCCGTGACGCGAGCGCAGGAAGGCGAGCGCCTGCTCGCCGGCCAGCTGGTGCGTTCCCGGCTCGAGGTAGAGCATCCCCGCCTCGACGTCGTTGATCCCCTCGTCGACGCACACCTCGACGCCGCCCAGTGCGTTGGTGATCTCGATCACGCCGTTCCAGGTGACTGTCGCCGCGTAGTCGATGGAGAGCCCCGCATCATGCGGCGTGGTCAGCGTGTCGATCGTCTTCGTGACGCACGCCAGACCACCCGCCGCGTACGCCTCGTTGATCATCTTGCGGTCGGAGGCCGGGGAGACCACGCCCTCGGCGTTCGTG
This sequence comes from Microbacterium sp., assembly GCF_031178525.1. Taxonomy (GTDB): domain Bacteria; phylum Actinomycetota; class Actinomycetes; order Actinomycetales; family Microbacteriaceae; genus Microbacterium. Next base: position 12,112 of record NZ_JAPSJA010000011.1, on the reverse strand, counting down.
CACTCGGGCGAGGGGATCATCAGGTCGCGCGGGAACGCGATCGCGGTGATCTTGCGCGGCTCTGGCGAGATGTGCACGAGCAGATTCACGTCGTTCAGGCCTGCCTCGAGCTGCCGGCCATCCTCGCCATACGCGGACCGGTCGCTCGGGCAGCGGTCGCCGAACTTCTCGTGCGAGTCCCACTCGCAGATGTCGATGCCGGTGAGCAGCAGGTTGACGTCGTCCTGGGCACCGAGCTGGCCGATCTCGGGAGGGGTCGTCCCCTCGGCATGGATGTCGACGGCGTTCTCCGCGAAGGTCGACGAGAGATCCCATGCGGCGTACGCGGCCGTACCGATGCCGGCGACGAGCACGCACGCGAGCCCGATGCCGACGATGCGCATCAGGCGGGCGAATGGGCTCTGCGCCTTCAGCTGCCCATGGCGGGCGACCGTTCGGCGGCCGCGTCGCTTCGACGTGTCGCTCATCCGTGCCTTTCGGGGGTGGGACTGCAGGAGTCTGTGGCGGAGGGTGTGGGATTCGAACCCACGGGACATCGCTGCCCGCTGGTTTTCAAGACCAGATCCTTCGGCCGCTCGGACAACCCTCCTCGGCAGGGTCTCCCCTGCTGATCAGGCGATCAGTCTAATGGCCAGCCGACCAGTCATTGTGCCGCGCCGCTCTGGACGCCCGCTGGGCGCATGTCCAGGGGCGACTGTGGACGATCCGCCGCAGGGCGCGACGCGCACCGGCCGTCGAGACGCGCATTCGCCGCCCCTCAGCCCGCGAGCAGATCGCGCAGCAGCGCCACGAGCAGGGCCGTGCGCGGCGCGATCTCATCCACGTACGCATGCTCGTGATCGGCGTGGGCGCCGCCGCCCACCGCGCCGAGCCCGTCGAGCGTCGGGACCCCGACCCCGGCCGTGAAGTTCCCGTCGGACGCCCCTCCGACCACGATCGCGTCGGCGAGCTCGAGCCCCAGGTCCTTCGACACGGCGCGCGCGCGCTGCCACACGCCCTCGGCGGCGGAGGTCTCGAGCGGCGGACGGTTCACGCCGCCCGACACGGTGACGGTCGCCCCGGTGTGCGAGGTGAGCCTCGCGAACGCCTCGTCGACGCGGGCCTGCTCGGCGACCGTGTGGGCGCGCACATCGACCATGAAGGATGCACGGGCGGGCACCGTGTTCGTCGTGGTCCCCGAGTGCGCGACGGTCGGCACGACCGACGTGCCGGCCTCCGGATCCGCGAAGCCCAGCACGACGCCGATCTGGTGCGCGAGCTCGACCGTGGCGTTGAGCCCCTTCTCGGGCTCGGTGCCGGCATGCGCGGCACGGCCGATGATGTCCACGCGGTAGTTCGACACGCCCTTGCGCCCGATCTTGAGCGCCCCGGGCCTGCCATCCGGGCCGTCGCCCGCCGCTTCCAGCACGAGGGTCGCGACGCAGCCGCGCGCCTCCTGCTCGATGAGCGCGCGCGAGGTCGGCGATCCGATCTCCTCGTCACCCGTGACGAGCAGCGTGATGGCGGCGTTCGAGAGCTGACCGCCGCGGCCATCGGCGAACGTCGCGGCCGCATGGATGCCCATCACGAGCCCGGTCTGCATGTCGAAGCAGCCCGGGCCGCGGATCACGCCGTCCTGGATCGAGTACGGGTGCGTCTCGATGGATCCGATGGGCCATACCGTGTCGTGGTGCGCGAGCAGCAGCACGCGCGGTGCGTCGGGCGCGGGCGACCCGAGCCGCCACCGCAGGTGGGTCACACCGTCGATCACGAGCCGCTCGGGCGCGAAGCCTAGGCGGCGCTGGCCGATGGCCGAGACGAGATCCGCCGAGCGCGCGACGGCCGTGAGGTCGGCCGACGGCGACTCGCAGCGGATCAGGTGCTCCAGGTCGTCGAGCATCTCGGGCAGCGCCGCGTCGGCCCAGGTCAGCAGCGGATGGCTCATCCCTCCGACGATACCCGCGTGATGTGTCCGGCTCGGGTCGCGCGGCTGCGGATCCCTCGCCGGGGTGCTCACGCCCGGGCGGCGGCGAGGCGCGCGGCGACCATCTCGTCGGCCGCGGCCCCCGTGGGGATGCGCGCCTCCGCCGAATGGGACAGCACCTCGCGAGCGGTGTCGGCGATCCGCTTCACGTCGGCGGTCACCTCGTCGCGTGTGCGTCCGAGCCGCTCCCCGCTGACCAGATGGATCACGCCTCCCGCGTTCGCGACGTAGTCCGGCACCCACAGGATGCCCGCCGCGTGCAGTGCCGCGTCCTCGTCCGGCGTCGGAAGCTGGTTGTTCGCGGCACCGCACACCAGCCGCGCCCCGAGCTCCTCGACGTGCGCCACCGTCACGGTCGCGCCGAGCGCGCACGGCGCGTAGACCTCGATCGGGCCGCCGAGCGACTCGGCGAGCTGCACGGCGCCGCCGGTCGCGGCGCTCACGCGCTCGCGCGCGTCGGGATCCGGATCCGCGACGACCACGCGGGCGCCCTCGTCCAGCAGCAGCTTCGTCAGAACGCTGCCGACCTTGCCGGCGCCCTCGACGCCGACCGCGCGATCCTTCAGCCCGGCCGCACCCCACAGCCGCTCGGCCGCGGCGCGCATCGCGACGAACACGCCGAGGGCGGTGTCCGGCCCGCTGTCGCCCGAGCCGCCCGCCGCGACGGTGCGGCCGGTGAGGTGGGTCGTGGTCTCGCCCACGATGTCCAGGTCGTCCGAGTTCGTGCCCACGTCGGCGGCTGTGACGTAGCGACCCTCGAGCGCGTCGACGAAGCGGCCGTACGCGCGCAGCAGCTCGGGCGTCTTGTCGGTGCGCGGATCGCCGATGATCACGGCCTTCGCTCCACCGAAGGGCAGACCCGCCGCGGCGTTCTTGTAGGTCATCCCCTGCGACAGGCGCAGCACGTCGTGGAGGGCATCCTGCTCGGACGGATAGGTCTTGAACCGCGTGCCGCCCAGGCCGGGCCCGAGCGTCGTGCTGTGGATCGCGATGATCGACCGCAGCCCGGTCTCCTCATCGCGGCAGTAGAGCACGCTCTCGTGGCCGGCGAGCGTCTCGGCGCCGATATCGAGCGCCTCCGCCGCGGGGACGATGGTCATGGTTCGCATTCGATGCCTCCTCACACGGCGCCTCCCGCAGGTGGGCGGCTGGTCGCCGTTCGTGTGCTGCGACCCGCGCCTCGGTCCGGGGCAGGCCGCACCCCGCGGCGGATCACGCCATCGGGGATGTAAGGAGTATCCGGATCAGCGGCGGCCCGCGTCAATGAGGTGCGGCGTCACGCGTCAATGAGGTGCGGCGTCACGCGTCGCCGAGGACGACGCCGATCGCCTGCGCGACGCCGCCCTCCTCGACCGAGCCCGTCGGATCCGTCGACGCCGCGACGACCTCTTCGGGCGAGTCCGCCATCACGAACGCGCGTCCGCCGTGCGCCTTGGCCCACTCGAACATGCCGATGTCGTTGCGACCGTCGCCGACCACGACGACGTCCTGCGGCGCGATCTCCTGCCACTCGCGCACGCGCTCGAGGGCTGTCGACTTGTCCACGCCCTTCGGCGCGATGTCGAGCCACGCGCTCCAGCCGACGGCGTACGAGACGCCGTGCAGACCGATCTGCTCGACGAGCCGGATGAAGTCGCCGTTGGCGTGACCGCTGCCGTTGTGCTCGGGCGAGACCACCACGACGCGCGCCACCTGCTGGCGCTTCATCTCCTCGAAGTCGACGTGTCGCGCGTTGTCCCGCTGCAGGCCCCAGTCGTCGACGTAGTGCGTGTAGAGGCGCGAGCCGTCGGCGAGCTCCACGAGGTAGTTCCCGTCGGGAAGGTGCTCGTGCAGCAGTGTCAGCACCTCGCTGGGGTCGAAGGTCTCCACGGTGTGACGCGCGTAACCCGTCTCCTGCGTCGCATCGCGAGACAGGATGGCCGCCCCGTTCGAGCACACGACGTACTCGGGCAGGATGGCGAGGCCGTGCAGCACGTAGGACGTCGCCTCCCAGCTGCGTCCGGTCGCAATCGTCACGATGTGGCCGGCATCGGTCGCGCGGCGCACGGCGTCCTTCACGCCGGGGCTGAACGACTCGTCCTCGAACAGCACGGTGCCGTCGAGGTCGAGTGCGATGAGCTTGCGTCCCTCGCGGCGGGGCTCGTCCTCGGTCGCCGCGGCAGCGGCCTCGTGCGACGTCATGCGACCGGCTCCAGCACCTCGAGGCCGCCCAGGTAGGGCCGCAGCACCTCTGGCACGACGACCGAGCCGTCCGCGCGCTGGTGCGTCTCCAGCAGCGCCACGATCCACCGCGTGGTCGCGAGCGTGCCGTTGAGGGTCGCGACATGCTCGGTCTTCGCGGCGGGCGCTCCCTCCGGCGACACGGGACGATGCCGGATGTCGAGCCTGCGCGCCTGGTACGTGGTGCAGTTCGACGTCGACGTGAGCTCGCGGTACGCGCCCTGGGTCGGCACCCATGCCTCGGTGTCGTACTTGCGCGCGGCGCTCGATCCGAGGTCACCGGCCGCGACGTCGATCACGCGGTAGGCGAGGCCGAGGGACTGCAGCATCTCCTCCTCGAGCGCGAGCAGGCGCTCGTGCTCGGCGGCGGCGTCCTCGGGCTTGGCGTAGACGAACATCTCGAGCTTGTTGAACTGGTGCACGCGGATGATGCCGCGGGTGTCCTTGCCGTACGACCCGGCCTCGCGGCGGTAGCACGTCGACCAGCCGGCGTAGCGCAGCGGACCGCTTTGGAGGTCGACGATCTCGTCCTTGTGGTAGCCGGCCAGCGCGACCTCGCTGGTGCCGACGAGGTACAGGTCGTCGGCCTCGAGCCGGTAGATCTCATCGGCGTGCGCGCCGAGGAAGCCGGTGCCCGACATGATGTCGGGGCGCACGAGCGTCGGCGTGATCATGGGCGTGAAGCCCGCGTCGAGCGCCTTGTTCAGCGCGTAGTTCATGAGCGCGATCTCGAGCCGCGCGCCGACGCCCTTGAGGAAGTAGAACCGGGCGCCCGACACCTTCGCGCCGCGCTCCATGTCGATCGCTCCGAGCTTCTCACCGAGCGCCAGGTGGTCCAGCGGCTCGAATTCGAACGTCGGGGCGTCGCCGACCTCGCGCAGCACGACGAAGTCGTCCTCGCCGCCCTCGGGAACGCCATCGAGCACCACATTCTCGATCGAGGCCATGGCGGCGGTGAACGCTTCCTCGGCGGCGGTCACGGCCTGCTGGGCCTCCTTCACACGCCCGGCCAGATCCTTCGCCTGCGCCACGAGCGCGGGCTTTTCCTCCTTCGGAGCTGCCGCGACCTTCTTGCCGAAGGCGTTCTGCTCGGCACGCAGCTCCTCGAAGGCCGTGATGGCGCTCCGGCGGACCTTCTCGGCGTCGACCGCCGCTGTCACCGTCTCCGGCGAGTGCCCGCGCGCCACCTGCGAGCGGGTCACGAGGTCGGGGTTGTCGCGAAGCAGCACGGGATCGATCACCCCGCCAGTCTAGGACTCGGGGCTGACGGCTCCTTGCGCCGACCACCCGGAGCGATATGTGCGCGGAGGCCTTCCACCATTCGAACCTATGTACTAAACTTGGCGCATGGCAGGCACCCCGTTCGAGGGCCGCTGGGAGCTCACCGACACCCAGCGCGAACAGGTGCGCACCATCAAGGACGCGTTCGCGAGCCTGGCGAAGATGAAGGCCGGCGTCGCGGCGATCGAGGCATCGCTGCACGCCCAGGCGCAGGCGATCGCTCTCGAGGTCCTCACCTCGATCCCCGGGGCGCCGTCGAAGTATCAGGTGCCCATCCGCGCCATGGCCGCCGACCTCGCGACCGTGGAACGCGTCTCGGACGCCACGGTGCGCAACCGGATGGACGACGCCGCGCTCATGATCCAGCACTTCCCCGCGACGTTCACCGCGCTCGCACACGCCGAGATCTCCGCGGCGCACGCGAGCACCATCTGCGACGAGGGCGGACGACTGGCCGACGACGGGATCCGCGAACGGTACGAGCAGATCGCGCTGCAGTTCACCGACACCACTCCGGCGAAGCTGCGCCCCATCTGCCAGGCGATCGCCGAACGGCTCGAACCCCGCACGCTCGCCGAGCGTCACGAGGAGGCGAACGCGCGGCGCGGGCTGTGGGTCACGCCCGACAGCGACGGCATGGCCGACGTGATCCTGCGTGTCGACGCGGCTCTCGCCGCCGGCATCGGCGATCGGACGAGGGAGATGGCCCGCGCCGTGCAGGCGGCGGCCTCGCCCAAGGAAGAGGATGCGCGCACGCTCTCGCAGATCCAGGCGGACGTGGTCGCCGACCTGCTGCTGACCGGTGCGCCGACCGCGCACGGCGACGGCCTCGACGGCATCCGCGCCACGGTGCAGGTGACCGTTCCCGCCGAGGTCATCACCGGCGACGACCGCACGCCCGCGCACATCTCCGGTGTCGGCGTGGTCGCGCCGGCGACCGCTCGTCGGCTGGCGGGCAGGACGCACACGTGGGCCCGGCTGCTCCTCGACCCGAAGACGGGCGTTCCCATCGCGGTCGACTCCTACGTGCCGTCCGCCGAACAGCGCCGGTTGCTCATCGCACGCGACGAGACGTGCCGCTTCCCCGGCTGCCGCCGTTCGGTCCGCCGCTGCGACATCGACCACACGAAGCCCTACTCCGAGGGCGGCGCCACCGACGTCGACAACCTCGGCGCTCTGTGCCGCGCGCATCACGTGGTCAAGCACCACTCCGGCTGGCGCGCTCGAAACCTCGGTCGCGGCGTCTTCGAGTGGGTCACCCCCACGGGCGAGATCCTCCACGAGAAGCCGCCGCCCAGCGTGCGCTTCGTGGCGCTCGCGGTCACCGACGCCGATCCACCGCCGTTCTGACGGCCCAATACGCTGAACTCCATGGATCCCGTCGATGCCGTTACGTGGCCCGTCCGCACCGAGCGACTCACGATCCGTCGGGCGACGCCCGCAGACGCAGAGGTCGCGTGGCGCTGGCGGAGGCTCCCGGAGGTGGGCGAGTGGATCACGCGGGCACCGACCCACTACGACGACTTCGTCGAGCAGTTCACGGCGCCTTTCCGGCTGGCGGTGACGCTGATCGTCGAGCTCGAGGGCGAAGCCATCGGCGACCTCATGCTGAAGGTCGAGGACGGCTGGGCGCAGGCTGAGGTCGCCGAGCAGGGCAAGGGCGTGCAGGCCGAGCTCGGCTGGACGCTCGACCCGGCCTTCCAGGGGCGCGGCTACGCGACAGAAGCCGTCCGCGGGGCGATCGACGTGTGCTTCGGCCCGCTGAAGCTGCGTCGCGTGCACGCCGGCTGCTTCGCGGCGAACGAGCCGTCGTGGCGGGTCATGGAGCGCCTCGGCATGCGCCGCGAGGAGCACAGCCGCAAGACCGGCCTGCACCGCTCGGGCGAATGGATGGACGGCATGAACTACGGGCTGCTCGCCGAGGAGTGGGCCGGATGACGGCGACCGCGCCCCTCGACGGCGTCCTCGTCGCGGACTTCTCCCGCGTGCTCGCGGGGCCCCTCGCGTCGATGACGCTCGCCGATCTCGGCGCGCGCGTGGTGAAGGTCGAGCGCCCGGGCGTCGGCGACGACACGCGCGCGTGGGGACCTCCCTGGAGCGCGCACGACAGAAGCGGAACCGGGGACGCGCAGAGCGCGACCTACTTCGAGGGCGCGAACCGCAACAAGGAGTCCGTCGCGCTCGACCTCAAGGACCCCGCCGACCTTGCTCGCGCAAAGCGCCTCGCCGCCCGCTCGGACGTCGTGATCGAGAACTTCCTGCCCGGCACCCTCGACCGCCTCGGGCTCGGCTACGACGACGTCACGCGGGCGAACCCCGGCGTGATCTACGTCTCGATCACGGGATTCGGCTCCGCCGGCGGAGCACAGCTTCCCGGCTACGACTTCATCGTGCAGGCGATCGGCGGGCTGATGCACATCACGGGCGATCCCGACGGCGACCCGATGAAGGTCGGGGTCGCGCTCGTCGATGTCCTCACCGGCAAGGACGCCGTGATCGGGGTGCTGGCGGCGCTGCGCCGCCGCGCCGCAACGGGCATCGGATCCCGCGTCGAGGTCTCGCTGCTCAGCAGCCTGCAGGGCGCGCTGGCCAACCAGGCCGCCGCTCACCTCGGCGCCGATGTCTCCCCCACCCGCATGGGAAACATGCATCCGTCCATCGCGCCGTATGAGCTGCTGCAGTGCGCCGACGGGCCGCTCGCGATCGCGTGCGGCAACGATGCGCAGTTCCGCAGACTGGCCGACGCGCTCGGCAACCCGGAACTGGCGCAGGACGACCGCTTCCGCACGAACGCGGATCGCGTCGCGAACCGCCCCGCGCTGCGCGACGCGCTGGAAGCCGCCCTCGCCGCCGCGACGGCGACGCAATGGCAGGAGCGGCTCACGGCGGTGGGTGTGCCGGCAGGGCAGGCGGGCGACATCGCCGAGGGACTCGCCTACGCGGAGCGCCTCGGCCTCGAACCGACGATCGAGGTGCGGGCCGCAGACGGTTCGTCGCGCGGCCGGCAGGTGCGTCATCCCGTGCTCTGGCAGCCGCCGTTCGAGGCGCCGCGTCGCGCCGCTCCCGCGCTCGACGAGCACGGCGACGCGATCCGGTCCTGGCTCGACGATTGAACCCAGGGCAATCCGGCGGCGTCGGGATATCGTGATCGGATGACCGGCCCCACCGACCTGCTCGACCTCGACGACCTCCTGACCGAGCAGGAGCTCGCGACCCGCGACGCCGTCCGCGGCTTCGTCGATGAGCACATCCGCCCCAACATCGCGCAGTGGTACGACAAGGCCCACTTCCCGACGGAGATCATCCCCGAGCTCGGTCGCCTGGGACTGCTGGGCATGATCTACCGGGGCTACGGCTGTCCCGGTCGCGGCGCGGTCGAGTACGGTCTCGCGGCGCTCGAGCTCGAGGCGGGCGACTCGGGCCTGCGCACCTTCGTGTCCGTGCAGGGATCGCTCGCGATGTCGGCGATCTACAAGTTCGGCTCCGAGGAGCAGAAGAACGATTACCTGCCACGCATGGCGCGCGGCGAGCTCGTGGGCTGCTTCGGCCTGACCGAGCCGACAGCGGGATCCGATCCGGGCAGCATGAAGACCTTCGCGCGCCGCGACGGCGACGACTGGGTGATCGACGGCGCAAAGCGCTGGATCGGTCTCGCCTCCATCGCCGGCGTCGCCGTGATCTGGGCGATGACTGATGAGGGCGTGCGCGGATTCGTCGTGCCCACGGACACCCCCGGCTTCACGGCGACGCCGATCGAGCCGAAGATGTCGATGCGCGCCTCGATCCAGTGCGACATCACGCTCGACGGCGTGCGGCTGCCCGCATCCGCGCAGCTGCCGGAGGCCCGCGGCCTGAAAGCCCCGTTCTCGTGCCTGAACGAGGCGCGCTACGGCATCGCGTGGGGTGTGCTCGGCGCGGCACGCGACAGCTACCTCACGGCGCTCACGTACGCGCAGGAGCGGATCCAGTTCGGCCGCCCGATCGCGTCCTTCCAGCTCACGCAGGCCAAGCTCGCCGACATGGCCGTCAAGATCACGCAGGGCCAGCTGGTCGCGCTGCGCCTGGGCCGTCTCAAGGAGGCCGGCAAGATCCAGCCTCACCACATCTCCGTCGGCAAGCTGGCCAACACGCGCGACGCGATCGCGATCGCCCGCGAGGCGCGCTCGATCCTCGGCGGCAACGGCGTCTCGGCTGATTACTCGCCGCTGCGTCACGCGAACAACCTCGAGTCGGTGCGCACCTACGAGGGAACCGACGAGGTGCACACTCTCGTGCTCGGCCGCCACATCACGGGGCTGGAAGCCTTCCGCTGAGCCCGCGTCAGTAGAGGTCCGGTCGCCGATCGCGGAGGTAGGGCGCGGGATCACCGATGGCGTCGGCGATGAGCAGCGCCTCCCCGTCGGCGGCGGCGAGCGCCTGCACCGTGCCGTCCGGCCCGCAGATCGTGCTGAGGCCCGCGTACACCTGCGCGCCCTCGGTGCCGCAGTAGTTGGCGTACGCGAGGGCGATCCCGTTCTCGTACGCGCGAGCGCGCACCAGCACGGTGGACACCAGCTCGAACGGCACCATATTCGCCGTCGGCGCGAGCACCACCGCGGCTCCGGCGAGCGCGAGCGCGCGCACGGTCTCGGGGAACTCGACGTCGTAGCAGATCAGCATCCCCACGCGGTGCCCGCGCAGCTCGAAGACCGGGAAACCGGATCCGGGGACGAAGCGCGACGAGTCGAGGTCGCCGAACATGTGGGTCTTTCGATAGGCCCCGACGAGCCGGCCGTCGTCCACGAGCTGCGCGGTGTTCGCGATCCGGCCGTCCGGAAGCAGCTCGGGGAATCCGTACGTGATCGCCACGCCGGTGCGGCGGGTGATCGACGCGACGGCTGCGAACACCTCCCCGTCCGGCGCCATCCCGGCGACGGGGCCCACGTCGTACCCCGTCACGAACATCTCGGGCGTCACGAGGACGTCCGCCCCGCCCTGGGCGGCGCGTGCAGCGGCGTCCGCGAGCCGGGCGAGGTTGCCCGCCACGTCGCCCGGCGACGACGGGCACTGCCAGACCGCCAGCCGCAGCACCCGGCTACTCCGGCAGCGCGACGGGCGCGAGTTCGGCGAACCGGTCGCCCGGCCCGGGGTTGTCCGGCGCGGAGGCGCCGCCGAAGTGGGCCATCACGCCCCACACGGCGTTGAGCGCGGTCTGCACGGCGCCCTCCGCCCAGGCCGGCGTGAACGAGACGTCGTCGCCCGCGATGAAGATCCCGCGCTCGTCGGCCGGCGCACCATCCTGCATGAAGTGCGTGTACATCCGGTGGTTGTAGCGATAGTGCCCCGGCAGGGCGCCCTTGAAGGCGCCGAGGAAGTACGGATCGTCCTCCCACGTCATGGTGACCGGATCGCCCACGATGTGGCTGCGGATGTCGACGTCGGGATAGATCTTCGCGAGCGCGCCGAGCGCGAGGTCGACGCGGCGGTCGACCGAGTGCGGCAGCATCTTCAGGGAGTCGGACATCCACGAGTACGACAGGCAGATCACCGCCGGCTTCCCGGGCCCGTTGTCGAACAGGTAGGTGCCGCGCGTGAGGCGGTCGGTGAGCGTCATGCTCATGGTATCGCGGCCGGTCCCGGGGTCGACGCGCTTCCAGAACGGCTCGTCCACCATCACGAACGTCTTCGTCGACTGCATGTACCGCGTGCGATCGAGCGCCATCCACATGTCCTGCGAGAACAGGCTCTCGTCGCAGTCGATCTCCGTCGTCAGCAGCCAGCTCTGACAGGTCGCGACCACCGCGTCGTGCGTGCGGGTCGTTCCCCAGCGGTCGCGCACCTCGAAGGATCCGTCCTCGCCTCGGCAGATCGCGGAGGCCGCGGGCAGCGTCGCGCCGCCGTGCAGCGTCGCGAGCGTCGTGCCCTCGGGCCACGGGCTGCCGGGTCGCACCGGCAGGTCCCACAGTCCGCGAGGCAGCTGCTCGACCCCGCCCTCGATCAGGCGCTGGTCGGTGTCGCACTCGAGCACCGCGACGCGCAGGATCTCGAGCATCGAGTTCGGGAAGTCCGAGTCCCAGCCGCCCGTGCCGAACCCGACCTGGCCGAACGCCTCGCGATGGCGGAACGTCAGCCGCGAGAAGGCCTCCGAGCTCGCGATGAAGTCGTAGAACGTGCGATCGTCCCACGTGCGCACGAGCTCGTCCCAGAGCCGCTTCAGCTCCGCCGCGTCACGGCGGCGGATGGCGTCCTGCAGCGCGCCGAAGCCGATCTCCTCGAGCGCCGCGTCCCACGCGTCCGACACCTCGCGGTAGAACGCGGGCAGGTCGTCGAGCGTGCGCGCGTAGTGGGTCTCGCCCCACAGGTCGATCACGGTGCTGCCCGCCGCGTCCGTCAGCGGGTTCGGGAACGGTCGATGCGTCAGGCCGAGCCGCTCGGCGTAGTGGAAGAACGCCGCACCGGATCGCGGGAAGCGCATGCCGCCGAGCTCGGCAACCGCGCCGTCTCCGCCCTCGAAACGGTGGGTGCGCAGTCGGCCGCCGATGCGCGTGGGCTCGTAGATGACCGGCTTGAGGCCGAGGCTCATGAGCTCGTACGCCGCCACCATGCCCGCGAGTCCCGCGCCGATGATCGCGACCTCGCGGCCGCGGCTCTCCTCGGGGATGGATCCGA
>NZ_JAPSJA010000121.1 GCF_031178525.1 Microbacterium sp. | reverse complement strand
GTGGAGACGAGCAGCATGCGCTTGTGACCGACCATGTCGCCGAGCTTCGCGAAGATCGGCACGACGAGCGCCGACAGCATGAGCTGCGAGCCCTCGAGCCAGTTCACATCGGCGTCGTGGATGCCCAAGTGCCGCGCGATGTCGGTCAGCATCGGCGTGTAGTAGCCCTGCAGCACGCCGCTCGTGAACTCGACGAACGCCAGGAAGCCCACGACGCCCGCGAGCGCTCCGAGCCTCGGCTTTGCGGTGGCGACGGCGGTCATGCGTCGTCCGTGAGGCGCGTGATCAGAGCGACGTGGAAGTCGCGGCCGCGCGCGAGCGATTCGACGTCGACGCGCTCGTCGACGCCGTGGATCGCCGCACGCTGGGCGGACGACATCGCCAGCGGCGCGAAGCGGTACACCGCGGGGCTGAAGCGGTGGAAGTGACGCGCGTCGCTCGCCTGCATCATGATGTACGGCGCGGGCACCGCATCGGGATACGCGGCGCGCGCCGCGCCCGCGACGGCCGCGAACTCGGGACCGTCGACGGGCGACTCGGGCGACGGATCGTTGCCTTCCAGCACCTCGACGCTCACCTTCGGATCGCGGATCCGTCGCCGGATGCGCCGCAGGGATCCGGCGACGGTCTCGCCCGGCAGGATCCGCACGTTCAGCGTCGCTGATGCGCGTGACGGCAGGACGTTCGCGGCCGATCCGCCCTCGGCCATCGTGGCGGCGATCGTCGTGCGCATGAGCGCGGCCGGTTCGCCGCCGAGCAGCGCGAACACCTGCGCGGTGACAGGGCGCAGCGTGGCGAGTGTGCGCAGCAGCAGCCGCGGGGCGCCGTCGCTGCGCTCGGCGAAGCTCCGCAGCATGCGCGCGATGGTCCCGGGCATGCGGGCGCGGAACGTGCGAGGACCGAGGCGGTCGAGGGCCCGTGCGATGCGACCGATCGCGGTCGGGCCGTGGGGCGCGGATGCGTGCCCGCCCTCGCCGCGGGTCTCGATCCGGAACGTCGCGACGCCCTTCTCGCTCACGCCGATCATGGCCGCACGCCCGGAGACGAACGGCAGGGGGGCGTCGACCACGGCGCCGCCCTCGTCGACGACGAGCCACGGCACGACGCCGCGCTCCCGCATGGTCTGCGCGATGGCCTTCGCCGCGTCGCCGAAGGTCTCCTCGTTGCCGCCGAACGAGAGGTAGACATCGCGCGCAGGGGTGAAGCTCGTCGCGAGCAGGTCCTCGACGGCCTCCATGATCACGAGGAGCGGGCCCTTGTCGTCGAGCGCGCCGCGACCGTGCACCCAGCCGTCGTGGATCACGCCGTCGAACGGGCGATGCGTCCAGCCGTCGAGTGCGTCGGCCGGCACCACGTCATAGTGCGCCATCAGCACGACGGGTGGGGCGTCGCTCACGCCACGCCAGCGATACAGCAGCCCGAGGTCGGTGATCCGCTCGAGCTCCAGCGTCTGATGCACGCGGGGATACAGCTCGGCCAGCAGGGCCACGAACTCCTCGAAAGGGGCCGGGCCGCGCGCGGCGAACTCGGCACTGACGGTCGGGATGCGGATCATGCGCGCGAGCCGTTCGGTGGCGCCGTCGCGGCGCGGGATGTCGTCGTTCGGGTACGCGGAAGGGACGTGGCTCGGGTCTGCCATGCGCTCACATTAGTTGGTGGTGCGCGCTCGGTAGGAAACCCGGGCAGCAGCCGGATGACCAAGCTTCCGCGACGAGGATCGCGCGCAGTAGATTCCTGCTGAGATGAGCCGACCCCCCTTCCTCGGACGCATCGACGAGCTGCAGCGCCTGCACACCCTGATCGCCGGCGTGCGCAACGGCGTCGCCGGTGCGGTCCTCGTGGTGGGCGATCCGGGGATCGGCAAGAGCACGCTCCTCGGCGAGGCGACCGTGGCGGAGCGGGGTGCTCGGATCGTCAGCCTCGACGGATACGAGGTCGAGTCGCGGATCGCCTACGGCGGTCTGCACCGGCTGGGACGTGCGCTCGCCGGTGAGCTGGACGTGCTGCCCGAGCGGCAGCGTGATGCGGTACTGGTCGCGGTGGGTCTGCGCGAGGGTGCCGCACCCCACCCGGCACTCGTGGCGCTCGCCACGCTGTCCCTGCTCGCGGCCGCTGCGGAGGTGCGCCCGCTCGTGTGCGTCGTCGACGACGCCCATCTGCTGGATCAGGAGTCGATCGAGGTGCTGGGCTTCGTCGCGCGGCGCCTGTCGGCGGAGAAGCTCGGCTTGCTGTTCGCCGCGCGGGACGACGAGGGCGTCATCCGCGCGCTCGGCGGCGTCGAGACCATCCGCCTGGAGGGACTGGACTTCGAGGCGGGGGCAGAGCTGCTGCGGCACCACCTCAGTGCGTCTCTCGATCCGGGGGTCGCGGGTCAGGTGATCGCCGAGACGGGGGGCAACCCGCTCGCCCTCACCGAGGTCGCGGAAGGTCACGACGCGCATCAGCTCACGCGCACCGTGCTGGGAGGGTCGCCTGTTCCCATCGGTCGACGGCTCGAGCGTCACTACCTTGCTCGGGTCGAGCATCTCACCGCCGATGCGCGGCGATGGCTGCTCCTCGCTGCGGCGGAGTCGCGGGGCGACGAGGCGGTGGTGCGCGCGGCGGCGGGGCGGCTCCTTCTCGCACCTGCCGCAGCCGCCGAGGTGGAGGCCGTGCGTCTTGTGGAGATCCGCGACCGGATACGGTTCCGCCATGCCATGGTGCGCTCGGCCGTCTACAACGCGGCAGGCGACGCTGAGCGACGCGCCGTGCACGCGGCGCTGCGGCACGAGACGGCGGAACGCGGGCTCAGCGAAGTGAGTTCGTGGCACGCGGCCGCGGTGGCGCCGGACCCCGACGTCGTGAACGAGCTCATCGCACTGGCGTCTCAGGCGGAGTCCCGCGGCGGCCAGTCGTCGCGCGCACGGCTGCTCGCGCGGGCGGCTGACCTGATCAACGACGCGGCGCTGCGCGACTCGCTGTTGATCTCAGCCGGCGAGGCGGCCGTTCGTGCGGGCGCCGCACGGCTCGCGCTCGAGCTGGTGAGCACGGTGGACGCGAGGGACCTCGGCGCCGTCGACCGCGGTCGTCTGCTTTGCGTGCAAGCCTTCAGCGGCCTCTTCCTCTCCGATCCCCCCGTCCTCCGCGCGGGCGCGGCAATGCTGCTGGAGGCCGCGGAGCTCTTCCATGGGATCGTCCCCGATCTCGAGCAGCGGATGCTTCTTCAGGCCTTCAACTTCGCGCTCGTGGTGGAGCACGACATGTCCGGCATCACCCTCGAGCAGCTCGGCCGGCGGCTTCGCGAGGGCGCCCGGGTTTCGGAGGGCCCGTTCGCGGTCGTCCTGCGCGCGCTGAGCGCGTTCATGCTCGAGCCCTACGAGGTCGCGGCTCCCCACCTCGCGGAAGCACTGGCGATGCTGGAGGCACTCGATGAAGATTCGCTGCTGGAACTGAGCTTCGTCGTTGTCACGCCGGCCCTCGGACTGTGGGACATTCCCGCGGCCGTGCGGCTGCTCGAGCGCGCGGTGCGCATTGCGCGCGAGCGCGGTGCGCTGCGCGAGGCGGACGGCGCGCTGTGGGTGCTGAGCTCTGTCGCGATCACCGCGGGAGACCTGCGTCGCGCGCAGGGATGCATCGAGCAGGCTTCTGACCTGCGACGCGCGGTCGGGTACGAGGATCAGCAGATCGTGAATCCGGCCGTGCTCGCATGGACGGGCGCGCCCGACGAGGTCATCGAGCGGATCACCGCCGAGTTGGATGCCGCGGGGTGGCAGGGAGTCGTCCGGATCGCGAAGGCGTCCCTGTCGATCGGCCGCATCGCTGATGGTCGCTACCGCGACGCGTACGAGCAGCTCCGGATGCTGGTGGACAGACCGTTCGTGCAGGCAACGCACCACCATCTGGCGGAGTTCGTCGAGGCTGCTGTGCGCTGCGGCGAGCGCCGGGCGGCCGTGGAGATGACTTCACGCATTCAGACCTACGCGGCGCTGAGCGGCAGGCCGTGGGCGTACGGCATGGCCGAACGGTCCCTCGCGCTGACCGCAGATGACGCGGAGGCCGAGACGCACTACGTCGCCTCCATCCGCCACCTCGACGAGATCGATATGCCCGGCGAGCTCGGCCGCGCGCACCTGCTGTACGGGGAGTGGCTGCGTCGCACGCGACGCCGCCGCCAGGCGAAGGACGAACTGCACCTCGCGCTCGATCTGCTCGACGGCGCGGGGGCCGTGAGATTCGCCGCGCGTGCGCGGCGGGAGCTGGCGGCGTCGGGGGAGGACACGCAGCAGATCGAAGCAGCACGCAGCGACCTCACGGGGCAGGAGGCGGTGGTCGCGCGGCTCGCCGCCGGCGGAGCCACCAACGCCGAGATCGGCGCCGCGCTGTTCATCAGTCCCAACACGGTCGACTACCACCTGCGCAAGATCTACCGGAAGCTCGGCGTCAACTCCCGCCGCCAGCTCACGGACCGCGCCGCCGAACTGTAGCTCGCTCCGGGCCCGGAGCGGTCACGACTACGTGCACCACGTGGTGCGCTTCCGCGCGCTCGCGAGGACGATGACGGCTATCCCATCCGCCCCGTCCCCCTCAGGAGGCACCGATGCCGTACGTGACTGCAGATGATGGAGCACAGATCCATTACCTCGATTGGGATGGCGGTGGCAGCCCTGTGCTGCTCAGCCACGGCTGGCCGCTCAACGCCGATGCGTGGGAGGCCGCCGCCCTGTTCCTGAGCCACCACGGCCACCGCGTGATCGCGCATGACCGTCGCGGACACGGCCGCTCCAGCCGCACGTGGGGCGGCAACGAGATGGACACCTACGCGGACGATCTCGCGTGTCTGCTCGACACCCTCGACCTCGAGGGCGTCGCACTCGTGGGGCACTCGACCGGTGGCGGGGAGGTGGCGCATTACCTTGCCCGCCACGGCGGCGCCCGCGTGGCGAAGCTCGTGCTCGTATCGGCCGTCCCTCCCCTGATGGTGCAGGGGGACGACAACCCGCACGGCGTCCCGATCGACGTGTTCGACGGCATCCGCGCCGGAGTGGAACACGATCGCTCGCAGCTGTACCGCGACCTGGCGGACGGACCGTTCTTCGGCAACAACCGCAACGGCGACGTGTCGCAGGGGATCCGCGACGCGTTCTGGTTGCAGTCGATGGCGGCGGGCGCCCACAACGCGTACGAATGCGTCGCCGCCTTCTCCGCGACCGACTTCCGCCCGGACCTCGCGAAGATCGCCGTGCCCACCCTTGTGATCCACGGCGACGACGACCAGATCGTGCCGTTCGACGTCAGCGGTCGGCTGTCGGCCGAGCAGATCTCCGGCGCGACGCTGCTGATCTATGAGGGCGGCGCACACGGACTTCCCGACACGGAGCCCGCGCGGTTGCACCGCGACATCCTCGCCTTCATCGAATCCTGATCCGCCTCCCTCCACCCATTCCCTTCCCGGAAGGACCCGCCATGAGCATGCAGAACGTTCAGGAGAAGCCACCGATCGTGCTCGTTCACGGCCTGTGGATGACCCCATCCAGCTGGGACACGTGGGCCGGCCGGTACCGCGCCCGGGGACACGACGTCATCGCTCCGGGCTGGCCCGGCATCGACGACCGCACTCCGCAAGAGGTGCGTGAGAACCCCAAGCCGCTCGAGAACCGCGGTATCACGGACATCGTCGATGCGTACGACCGCATCATCCGCGCGCTGCCGCAGCAGCCGATCATCATGGGGCACTCGTTCGGCGGCATCTTCACGCAGATGCTGCTCGACCGCGGGCTCGGTATTGCGGGCGTCGGCGTCGAGCCCGGGCAGCCGGCCGGCGTCTTCTCGTTGCCGTTCTCGACGCTGCGGACGGGGCTGCCCATCCTGTCCAACCCGTTCCGGATGCGGAAGGCGAGCCCACTCAGCAAGGCGCACTTCCACTACACGTTCGGCAACGACCTCAGCCGTGCCGCATCCGACAGGGAGTGGGACAAGAGCGCCGTGAATGCGGTGAACCGCGTGTTCTTCGAGGGCGTGCTCTCGCTGCCGAAGCCGAAGTCCGGGATCACGCGGGTCGACTTCCGCAAGCCCGACCGCGCGCCTCTGCTGCTGATCTCGGGCGGGATCGATCACGTCGCGCCGCCCGCGATCCAGAAGGCCACGCTGAAGAAGTACGCACAGGGTCCCTCGCTCGTCGAGCGCAAGGAGTTCCCGGGCCGCACTCACCGCATCGTGAGCCAGGACGGCTGGGAGGAAGTCGCCGACTACGCGCTCGAGTGGGCGCTGACGCACGCCAAGCGGCCGCGGGCCGGCGTTGCGCGGTGACGCGAGCCGACGATGAAGGTCACGCGCGTCGGCGGACCGACCATGCTCGTCGAGCTTCTCGGCTGGCGCATCCTCATCGATCCCGCGTTCGACCCGGGCGGCGTGCGGTTTGGGATCACGGGGCCGCTGACCTACACGATGACCGGACACGACGCCGTCCGCCTGATCGGCGAACTCCGGCCGCGCGTGGCGCTGCCCGCGCACTACGACGGCTGGAGTCACTTCCGGGACGGCGAGCACGGGATGCGCGCCGCCGTCGCCGCCGCTCCCGCACACATCCGCGACCGCACCCGCTGGCTTCCCGACGAAATCCCCGTCGCGGTCTGAACGCCCCGTCCCATCCGCCCGATCCCGTCCACCCCGAAAGGAACTCCCATGATCCGCAATCGTCAGACCGGCAGAGAACGCCTCATCGTCCTCGTGACCGTCGCCCTCGGCCTGTCCGCCCTCGTGGGCGTCAGCGCGCCCGCCGCTGCTGCCGAGCACACCCGCTCCGCAAGCGAACGAGCGGCCGTCGTCGTAGACGTCGGTCGCCATCCCACCCCGAAGGCGAAGCCGACCATCGTGCTCGTGCACGGTGCCTTCGCCGACTCGAGCGGCTGGTCGAAGGTGGCGGCGTCCCTGCAGGCCAAGGGATATCCGGTGATCGCGTTCTCCAACCCGCTGCGCGGACCCGCGTACGACGGCGAGTACCTCCGCCAGTTCCTGTCGACCATCTCGGGCCCGATCGTGCTGGTCGGGCATTCCTACGGCGGCGTCGTCATCACCAATGCGGCGACCGGCGACCCGGACGTGAAGTCCCTCGTCTACATCGCGGCGTACGCGCCGGCCGAGGGCGAATCTGTCGCGGCCGCGGGGGAGCTGGGAGGTGGTCACTCGACGGTCACCGAGCACCTGGTGATCCGGCCGTTCCCCGGCGCCGCCGAGAACGACGCCGATGCGTACATCGACCCCGCCGTCTTCCCCGAGATCTTCGCGCAGGATGTGCCGAAACCGCTCGCGAAGACGATGGCGGCCTCGCAGCGTCCGGGCGCCGTCGCCGCCCTTCTCACGCCGTCGGGCGAGCCCGCCTGGGAGTCGATCCCGAGCTGGTACATGGTGGCGAAGTACGACCGGATCATCCCGCCGGAGGCCGAGCGCTTCATGGCCGAGCGCGCGGATGCGACCACGGTCGAGGTGCGCACCTCGCACGTGCCGATGATCACCGCGTCGAGCGCCGTGACGTCTCTGATCGTGGCCGCTGCTCGCTGAGCAGTGGCGCCGCTCGGGCGGAGCAGGCGCCGTCGCTGCGAGCGGGCATGCTCGGGCATGCCCGCTCGCTTCGCCCGGGCCCGTTCGGCGAGGTTTGTCGAGGCGCCGCGGATGCCCGGTTGGCGTCGCGACGAGGGCCACGAGGCCGGCGATCGCCGGCCGGGAATGGCATCGCCGTTGGATCCGTTGTAGTCTTTGATGCTCGGTGTTCGTCACCGGGATGGCCCGCTCTGGCGGGCCTGGCAACTCAACAGTGCGACAACGCCTCCTTCACGAGAAGGATTCACGGGGCTGATCGGTTTCGACAGTGCTTGCGAATCTGCGAGAAGCGGGCCGAGGATGCAGGGTTATCTCGTTAA
>NZ_JAPSJA010000120.1 GCF_031178525.1 Microbacterium sp. | reverse complement strand
GCGGCCGGGCGGTCGCCCTCCCACGTCGGGGCGTACAGCACCACCGTGCGCTCGTCGGGCGTGTACGGCAGCTCGCCCGAATAGTGATCCGCCTGCGGCCGGCCGATCTCGATCGTGCGGCGATCCAGGTCGAAGTCCCACAGTGTGCGGCTCAGACGCTCGCGCGCGGCCTGACCGGCGATCAGCGCGTAGTCGTACGCCTTGTACTGATTGGTGGTCATGTACATCTTGTCGGACTCGCCGTGGTTGATGAACACGTGCCAGCGCTCGCCGTACCGGAACATCTGGAAGTTGCGCGTGTTCTGGTTGACGTACAGGACGATCCGGATGTCCTGCTCGTCGAGGTAGCGCTCGATGTCACGCACGCCGGGCAGGTAGGCGACCGGCAGCTGATCGTCCTGCAGGATGGCCGCCGCACCCGTCGCGTTGCGCGCCAACACGACGACCGGGTGCGTGTGCGCGAGCTCGGCGAGCGGCCGGTACCACTGGCGCAGCTGGTACATGTTCACGGCACCATCGGCGAAGTACACGGCGATGCGGAAGCTGCGCAGCGCATGGGGCGGCCGACTGGCGATCGCACGCGCGATCTCCTGCTTGGCCTGCCGGGCTGCGAGGGCCTTTCCGACGAGTTCCGCGGCCTTCTTGACGTCCCTCGCGATGCCCATCAGACAAGCCTAACCGGGGTCTCTCGGGCTCCCCGTGGGATGATTGTCGAATGCGTAACGATCCCGCCGAGCGGCCGTCGTCGCCGCGGGAGCGACCCCGACGCGACGCGCCCGCGGTGCCCGACGGCTCTGGAGTGTCCTTCGTGATGCCGGTGCTCAATGAGGCCCGCTACCTGCGCCGAGCGGTCGAGACCGTGCTCGAGCAGGAGGTGCACGGCCCGGTCGAGGTGGTCCTCGCTCTGGGCCCTTCGAGTGACGGGACGACGGAGCTCGCGCGCCAGCTCGCGACCGAGGACGACCGGATCGTGCTCGTCGACAATCCCGCCGCCGACATCCCCGTCGGCCTGAACGCGGCCATCCGGGCGAGCTCGCACCCCACGATCGTGCGCGTGGACGCGCACTCGGAGCTGGCGCCGGGCTACGCGGCCCGCGCCCTCCGGACGCTTGCGCGCACCGGCGCCGGCAATGTGGGCGGCGTGATGAGGGCCGACGGTCGGACGCCGTTCCAGCGCGCGGTCGCCCGCGCCTACAACTCGCGCGTCGGGCTGGGTGGCGGCGCGTACCACGGCGGCGCGGACGAAGGTGAGGCCGAGTCCGCCTACCTGGGCGTGATGCGCCGCGCCGTGCTCGAGGAGGTCGGCCTGTTCGACGAGTCAATCCGTCGCGGCGAGGACTGGGAGCTCAACCTCCGGATCCGCTCGGCCGGCTACCGCGTCTGGTTCGATCCCGCACTGTCGGTCACCTACTGGCCGCGGGAGAGCTGGCATCGCCTCGCGCGGCAGTTCCTCGCCACCGGAACGTGGCGCGGCGAACTCGTGCGCCGCTACGGGCTGCGTAACTCGCTGCGGTTCTTCGCACCGCCCGCGCTCGTGCTCGCGGTCGTGCTGAG
Organism: Microbacterium sp.; assembly: GCF_031178525.1. Taxonomy (GTDB): domain Bacteria; phylum Actinomycetota; class Actinomycetes; order Actinomycetales; family Microbacteriaceae; genus Microbacterium. The sequence goes on along the minus strand of NZ_JAPSJA010000120.1, from coordinate 6,342 downwards.
CATCGTCGTCGGCATCCTGCAGGCGACGGGAGCGCTCGGCGGCCTGTGGGCGGTCCTGCACCTCCCGGTGCTGGCGTACGTGCTCCTGATCCTGGCCGTGGCGATCGGGCCCGGCGGCGGCTCCGGCATGCGCGACAAGCTGTGGACGCTCGCCGTGCTGCCCACCATGCACCTCTCATGGGGAGCGGGCTTCCTCGGCGGCCTGCTGCGTGGCGCCCACGACACGGTCGACACCTCGCGCCTGGCCGGCCGGAACACGCCGCTGCCGTAGCCGCCTCAGCGGCTCACGTAGCCGCTGTCGAGGATGCGGGCGACGACGCGCTCCGCGGCCCGGCCGTCGTCTCGCGCGTTGAAGCGCGCCGTCCACTTCGCGTAGCGCTCGGCGTGCTCGGCCGGATCAGCGGCGAGCGCGGCGACGAGCTCGTCCTGCGTGCGCACGAGCGGACCCGGAGCGTGCGCCGCGAGGTCGAAGTAGAACCCCCGCAGCTCGCCGCGGTAGTGCTCCATGTCGGGCACGAGGAAGTACATCGGCCGGCCTGTCACGCCGTAGTCGAACATCACGGACGAGTAGTCGGTGATGAGCGCGTCGGCGGCCAGCAGCAGCGGAGCCGTGTCCGGATAGCCGGTGACGTCGATCACGCGCGCTCCGGCGGCATCCTGCCCGGGGATGAGCGTCCGGGAGTGTCCCCGGACGAGCACCACGCCGCCGGTCGCCGCGGCGAGCGCCGCGGGATTGAGGTAGTCGACGATCTCCTGCCGGTCGTCGCGCCACGTGGGGGCGTACAGCAGCACGCGCTCGTCCGGCGCGATGCCGAGCTCGGCGCGCGCGGCGGCCGCGTCGCCCGTGCGCAGCACGTCGTTGCGGGGGTAGCCCTCCACCCACAGCGGCCGACCGAAGAAGGCGTAGGCCTTCCGCAGGATGCGCGCCGCATACGGGTTCTGCGCGAGCAGGACGTCCCAGCGCAGCGACTCCTTGATGACCGCGCCCGCACGCCTGGGGTCGAAGCCGGGACGATGCAGCGCGAGGCGCTTGAGCGGCGTGCCGTGCCAGGTCTGCAGTACCTTCTGCCCCTTGCGGCCGGCGTAGCGGCGGCGCAGCCAGTCGTTCACGACGAGCAGTCGCGCGACGCTGCGGGCGCGCCACCACTCCGGGCTGCCCTCGGCGACGGCGATCGCCCCGTCGGGCACGCGCACCGAGAGGTCCACGACGCTCCAGTAGCGGATGACGCCCGGCGCCACGCGCGCCAGCTCGCGGTCGATCGCGAGCGGGTTGCAGCCTGCACCGCGGCCGTAGAAGCTCTCGAAGAACACCGCGTTCTCGAGCGGGGCATCATGGTCGACGTAACGCCGCTCGAGCGCTCCCTGCGCCTCCGCGTCGTCGTAGATCGGGTCGATCGGCGGGCCGATCTCGAGCCGGTCGCCGCGCAGACTCGCACGCATGCCGTGCAGCAGCCGCAGCGGGAGCTGGACGTCGACCTCGGCGCCCTCGATCTCGACGCGATACTCGCCCGACGGGAGCGGCAGCTCGGGTCCGCCCCACCGCGCGGCGCGCAGCGGGAATCGCGCCGTCCACGTCTTGCCGCCGCCCGTCACGCGCGCGGTCGTGCGCGCCCGGCGCCCGGACAGGACCCCCGACGCGGGCCGGGCGCCCGTGCCCCGGATCACCAGCTGCGCACCGGCCGCGTCGAAGGCCGCCGTGGTCTGGGCTGTCATGTCGTCTCGCTTCGCTCGCTCGATGGGTCGCCTGCGGATGATCTCTCGGAGTTCCTCGTGCGGGCCGCGATCGCCGCGTACACGCGCTCGGCGCTGCGGCCGTCGCGGAAGGCGTGCACCCGAGCGCTCAGGTCGCGCGAGCGCCGGATGCGCTCGGCCGCCACGGCCTCGTCGCCGAGCAGCGCGTCGAGCTGCGGCAGCAGCGCGGCCCACGTCGTCGCCACGTCGCCGCCCGCCACGTCGCGGTACGCACCGTAGAAGCCGCGTCGGCGGGCGTACGCGGCGACGTCGGGCGCCAGGAACAGCACGGGCAGCGGCACGAGCGCGACGTCATAGACGAGCGACGAGTAGTCCGTCACGAGCGCGTCCAGCCCCGGCAGCGCCCGCGTGACATCGGGGAGCAGGTCGGCGTCGAGCGCACGCACGCGGCGCACCCCGGCGGGCGGGGCGTACTCCCCCGCTCCCAGCCGATGCGAGCGCACGAGCAGCACGGCGTCGTGCCGTGCGAGCGTCTCGTCGATCGCGCGCCAGTCCTCCTCGCCGGGCACGGCGGGATCCGGTTCCCCGTCGCGCCAGGTGGGCGCGTACAGCACGAGGCGCGGCTCGCCGGGCGGCAGATCCGGGATCAGCCGCCGGATCAGCATCCGCGCGAACCCGCGCCGCTCATCCGACGTGCCGCGCGAGAGCGCGTCGACGCGCGGCTCCCCGGTCACGACGATCCGGTCCTCCGGCAGCCCGAACGCCGACTCCAGACGCCCGCGCACGAGGTGCGAGGCGGCGGGCAGGACGTCGATGCGCCGCGACGACAGCCGGTACAGGAAGCCGAGGGCGCGGCTGACGAGCGGCGCCGCGAACCGCACGGGGCTGCGCAGGGTCTCGGGCGCGTCCAGGCCGATGCGCTTGAGCGGGATGCCGTGCCACAGCTGCGCCACGACCGGCCGCCCGGCCACTCCCCCGCTGATCGCATAGGGGTTCACGTCGCCCAGCCCGTACGCGACGACGATCACGCCCGCGCGGGCCGTCGCCCAGAACCCCGCCGGCGACGACGCGCGCAAGGTCGGGATGCCGAGAGCCGCCGCATCCTGCGCGTGACGCGGATCATCCGTCAGCCACACCGCTTCGCGCCCGTTGTCCGCGGCGACGCGCCACAGCTCGAGCGGCCCGTCGCCGATGCCGGCGCCGCAGCCGAAGACCCAGCGATCCGTGCGCGGGACGAAGAGCGTGATGAGGCGCCCGAGCGCGTAGAGCGGGATTCGCGCGATCTTCCGGGCGTTGCCCGCGCCGAAAGAGAAACCCACCCCGCCAGAGTAGCGGGGTGGGTGCTCTTCGCTTTCCGCAGCGGCGCGGATCGGACGCCTACTGCTCCAGGTCGCCCAGGGTGACCTCGACCGTGCGGGTCTCGCCGTCGCGGACGTAGGTCAGCGTCGCGTCGCTGCCACCGGCGACGGCACGCACCTGCGCCGTCAGGTCGACCGCGTTGCCGATGCGGACGCCGTTGAACTCCGTCACGATGTCCCCCTCGCGCAGGCCCGCCTCCTCGGCGGCGCCGCCCTCGGTGACCTGCGCGATGAGCGCACCGGCCGTGGTCGCGTTCTCGTCCACGCTCGACGGCTGAACGCTGGCGCCGAGCAGGCCGTGCGTCGCGGCGCCGTTCTCGATCAGCTCGTCGCTGATCCGCTGGACGATGTTGGACGGGATCGCGAAGCCGACGCCGATCGATCCGGACTCCTCGCTGCCGCCGGCCGACGCGATCGCCACGTTGATGCCGATCAGGCGTCCCTGCGAGTCGACGAGCGCCCCGCCGGAGTTGCCGTGGTTGATCGCGGCATCGGTCTGGATGACCGAGATCGAGATCGACTCGCTCGGCGTGTTCTGCTCGGGCAGCCCGTTGTCGAAGCGGAACGGGCTGTCCTCCTCCTCCGGCGAGGGCTGCGCCTCGTCTCCCGAGTCGGGCGCGGCCGCCGACGCGATCTCGATGCTGCGGCTCAGCGCGCTCACGATGCCGGTGGTGACGGTGTTCGACAGTCCGAGCGGCGCACCGATCGCGGCCGTCGTGTCGCCGACGTTGAGCTTCGCCGAGTCGGCGAACTCGATCGGCGTCAGGCCCTGCGCGTCCTGCAGCTTGATGACCGCCAGGTCGTACGTCGGGTCGGTGCCGACCACCTCGGCGCCGTAGATCCGGCCGTCCGCGTCGGTCACACGGATCTGCGGTTCAGCGGTAGCGCCGCCGAGCGTCACGACGTGCGTGTTCGTGACGACGTAGCCGTCCTCGCTGATCACCACGCCGGATCCGCTGCCCGCCTGCGAGCCGTCGCTGACGTCGATCGTGACCACGCTGGGCAGCACCTCGGTCGCGATGGCGGTCGCCTCGTTGACCGACCCGGGATTGTTCACCGTGATGTTGGAGGGGCCGGTGGCCGAGCCCGCCGCGACGGTGCCGCCCGCGAGCTGGTCCTGGAGGGCGGATCCGCCCATGCCCGCCGCACCGCCCACCAGTGCCGCCGCCACGAGGAGTGCGGCGACCTTGCCCGCGCCGCCCTTGCGGCGGGTGTCGGCGCGCTTGTCGTGCTCGGCGCCCACGGCACCCATCCGGAACTGCGGCGGCAGCGGCTGCGTGGCCTGGGTCTGCGCCGGGCCCGGCTGGTGCGCCGCGTGGCCGAAGGCATGGCCCTGCGGCGCGCCGTAAGGCTGTCCGCCGTACGACTGGTCGCCGGCGGGCTGACCCGGTGCCGGAAAGTGTGGCTGCGGGATCGCGCCGAGGGGCGCGCCGTACGAAGGCGCCGGCGGGCGCGGGGGGATGTGCAGATCCTGCGGTGCGCGGTATTCGCCCGCCTGCGTCGCGGGGTCCTGCGTCGGCGCCGGATCCTGCGCGGCGCCGGTCTGCGAGGTGTCGGTCTCGTCGGAACGCTCGTTGGTCATCGCTGCTCCTTCTTCAAGCCCTTACAGCGTCGCGCCGGTTTCTTTGTGAGCGCTATGACGACCGTAAGCCGTCTGTGTGACTTCCGGCTCCGGATCGCCGGGATCGCGCCGGTAGCCTGGCGGCATGCACCCCCAGTTCCCCGGCGCCTGGCGCCGCACGGCAGCCGGTGCGGGGCTGCTCCGCTCGGACGGATCCGTCGGCAGCACGATCTTCGCCGAGATGTCCGCTCTCGCCGCGAGCACGGGCGCCATCAACCTCGGTCAGGGCTTCCCCGACGAGGACGGGCCCGCGGAGGTGCTGGAAGCGGCGCGCGAGGCGATCGCGCGAGGCGAGAACCAGTATCCGCCGGGCATCGGCATCCTCGATCTGCGTGAGGCGATCAGCGAGCATCAGCGCCGCTTCTACGGCCTCGAGATCGACCCCGCCACCCAGGTCGTCGTGACGGCCGGCGCGACCGAGGCGCTCGCCGCGACGCTGCTGGCGCTCGTGGACGCACCGGACGACGAGGTCGTCGTGTTCGAGCCGTACTACGACTCGTACGCCGCATGCGTCGCGCTCTCGGGGGCGAGGCTGCGCACCGTGCCGCTGCGCTGGCCCGATTTCCAACCGGATCTCGACGAGCTCGCGACCGTCGTGAACGACCGGACGCGCGTGATCCTGCTCAACAACCCCCACAACCCGACGGGCGCCGTGTTCGATCGCGCGGTGCTCGAGGAGATCGTGCGGCTCGCGCACGCGCACGACGCGGTGATCCTGACCGACGAGGTCTACGAGCACCTGTCCTTCGGCGCCCCGCACACGCCCATCGCGACGCTGCCGGGGGCGTGGGAGCGCACGCTGAGCGTCTCGTCGGGAGGCAAGACGTTCCGCACGACGGGCTGGAAGACCGGCTGGGTCACGGGCCCGGCGGCGCTCGTGACCGCCGTGAACACGGTCAAGCAGTACCTGACGTTCACGAGTGGGTCGCCGTTCCAGCCCGCGATCGCGGTCGGTCTGCGGCTGCCGGACGCGTTCTTCCGCGGACTCGCCGAGGAGCTGCGGCACAAGAGCGACATTCTGGGCGCCGGCCTCCGCGCGGCGGGGCTCGCGGTGTCGCCTCCGCGCGGCTCGTACTTCACGCTCGCCGACGCCGCCCCGCTCGGCGCGACCGACGCGGACGACTTCTGCCGCGGCCCGCTCGCGGAGGCCGACGTGGTCGGGGTGCCGATCACGGCCTTCGTCACGCCCGAGCGCCGCGCCGACTACGCCACGTTCATCCGCTTCGCCGCGTGCAAGCGCGTCGAGGTGCTGGACGAGGCGGCCGCGCGCCTGGCCGCCCTGGCCCGTTAGCGCGGAACGACGCGATATCGCCGCAGCTCGAGCGCGGGGTTCACGCGGCGGACGTTGCGGATCGTGTCGCGATCGGCCCAGCCGACCGTCACGTCCGTCGCCGTGCCGATCGAGGCGACCGTCACGCCCAGCGGATCGATCACGGCCGAGTGCCCGACGCCGAGCGTGGGCGGATGATCCGCGGCCGCGACGTACATCGTGTTCTCGATCGCGCGCGCCGCGAGCAGCGTCGTCCAGTGGTGCTCCTTGAGCGGCCCCCGCACCCACTCCGCCGGCACGAGCGCGACGTCGGCGCCCGCGTCGGCAAGGGCGCGTCCGACCTCGGGGAAGCGCAGGTCGTAGCAGGTCATCAGCCCGAATCGCAGGCCGCCCGCCTCGAA